>JAYTZB010000231.1:0-2691 GCA_043742085.1 Polyangiaceae bacterium | reverse complement strand
GCCCGCGCGCGAGCTGATGAGCATCTCGGAGACGACGAGGTCACCGGCCTGGAGCGCGCCGGCGCAGAAGACCTTCGGCTCGACGGTCCCGGAGTCCGGAGCGCCCGAGCCGCCGTCGACGGTGACGCCCCCGGCGTCGTCCTTCGTCGTGCCGCCGCCGCCACCGGATGCCGGTCGCGCGGCTGCCGGCGTGAACGCGCCGCTGTCCTCGTTCGCGGTCGGCGAGAGCCCTTCCTCGGTGGTGGGCGCGTCGCCGAAGTAGTCCTCGCCCGGGTCGACAGGCGTTCGCTTCTTCTTGCCGCTCGCGGCCGGCGCCGAGGCGCACGCGAAGAGGAAAGCCGCGCCGGTGAGGGCGACGGTCACGAGCGAGGCGAAGCGACTGAAGCGCGATTCTGGAAGCATCGGGCGACGGATGTGTAGCACGCCGCCCTACACCGGCAAGGCGGTGATCCACCCCCAGCCAAGGCACCGAAATCCTTGGCGTTTAATCGTAGGACGGCGTCGATCAGGCGCCCATCAGGGCCGTGAACCGATCGAACAAGTAGAGGGAGTCGTGCGGACCGGCGGCGGCTTCCGGGTGGTACTGCACGCTGAAGGCGCGGAGATCCTTCGCGGCGAGGCCCTCGCTGGTGCCGTCGTTGAGATGGATGTGCGTGCTCTCGACGCCCTTGGGGAGCGATGCGAGGTCGACGCAGAAGCCGTGGTTCTGCGTGGTGATCTCGATGCGACCGGTCGCGAGATCCTTCACGGGCTGGTTCGCGCCGCGATGGCCGAACTTCAGCTTGTAGGTCTTTCCGCCGAGGGCGAGCGCGAGGAGCTGATGCCCGAGGCAGATCCCGAACACCGGCTTCTTGCCGAGGATGCCGCGGAGGTTCTCGACCGCGTAGCCGACCGCCGCGGGATCGCCGGGGCCGTTGGAGAGGAACACCCCGTCCGGATCGAGCGCGAGGATGTCGGCGGCGCTCGTGCTCGCGGGCACGACGGTGACCTTGCAGCCGGCGTCGACCAGGCAGCGGAGAATGTTCTTCTTCACGCCGTAGTCGATGGCGACCACGTTGAACTCGCGCTTCTTCGCCTTGCCGGCGCCGCCAGCGTGGCCGTCGCTCACGCGCCACTCGCCGCGCCCTTCGGTGAACGCGTAGGACTGCTTCGGCGTCACCTGCTTCACGAGATCGAGCCCGGTCATGTCGGGCGCCTTCTTCGCGCGGTCGAGCAGCTCCTCGACGCTCGCGGTGCCGATGGCGCCGTTCTGCGAGCCGTGGTCGCGGAGGTGGCGTGTGAGCTTCCGCGTGTCGACGCCGGAGATGGCGACCACGCCGTGCTGCGCGAGGTACGCGTCGAGCGTCTGCTCGGAGCGCCAGCTCGACGAGAGCGGGCTCGCGTCTCGCAGAACGAAGCCCGAGACGTGAGGCCGGCCGTCGATCGACTCCGCGTCGGCGGCGTTGACGCCCACGTTGCCGATCTCCGGCGCGGTCATGACCACGAGCTGGCCCGTGTACGAGGGGTCGGTGAGGACCTCCTGGTAGCCGGTCATGGTCGTGGTGAAGACCGCTTCGCCGGTGGTGATCCCACGCGCGCCGTAGGGCTCGCCCTCGAAGACGGTGCCGTCGGCGAGCACGAGAAAGGCGCGTTCCTGTCGTTCGGGTGCGTTCATTTCGGGGCGGGCTCCGTCGCCTCGAATGCGATAGCACCGGCAACGAGCGTCATCATCACCATTCCTTTGACGGTCTGCCCGAGGAACGGCGTGTTGCGACTCTTCGTCCGGAGACGCTCCGGGGCAACGGTCCAGCTGCGCGCGGGATCGACGAGCGTGAGGCTCGCCTCCGCGCCTTCGCAGATCCGCCTCGAGGCGTTGCCGAGACCGACGATGCCGGCGGGCGCACGCGTGAGCGCGTCGACGACGCGTCCCAGCGGAAGGATGCCCTTCTCCACGAGGCCGAGCATGAGCGGTACGCAGAGCTCGAGCCCGATCATGCCAGGCAGCGCCTCGCTGAGCTCGCAGTCCTTGTCGAGGATGCCGTGCGGCGCGTGGTCGGTCGCGATGCAATCGATGGTGCCGTCGGCGAGCGCCTCACGGAGCGCGGCGAGGTCGGCGTCCTCGCGGAGGGGAGGGTTGACCTTGCACGCGGTGTCGTAGCCGATGAGGGCCGCGTCCGTGAGGAGGAGGTGGTGCGGCGTGACCTCAGCGGTGACCTTGATGCCACGCGACTTGGCCTCGCGGATGATGCGCACCGCGCCGAGCGTGGAGACGTGCGCGAGGTGGTAACGGGCACGCGTGTATTCTGCAAGGATCACGTCGCGCGCGACGATGACGTCCTCCGCGACGCGCGGCCAGCCGCGGAGCCCGAGGCGCGTGCTCACCGCGCCCTCGTGCATCTGCGCGTCCTTGGTGAGCGCGTGGTCCTCGGCGTGCTGGATGAGCGGCATGTCGAAGGTGCTCGCGTACTCGAGCGCGCGGCGCATGACGTCGCTGCGCGTGACGCAGTACCCGTCGTCGCTGACCGCGACGGCGCCGGCGTCCTTGAGGTCGGCCATCTCGGTGAGGGTCTCGCCCTTCTGTCCGACGGTGATGGCGGCGATGGGATGAAGGCGCGTGCCGCCGATGGCGCGCGCCTTGTGGACGAGCATCTCGGTGATGGCGCGCGTGTCGTTCACGGGGCGCGTGTTGGGCATCACGCAGACGTCGGTGAA
>JAYTZB010000230.1:0-8107 GCA_043742085.1 Polyangiaceae bacterium | reverse complement strand
GCGCCGACCGCGCGAGCCGCATCGAAGAGAGAGAAGCTCGTGAGGTTCGCCTTCGACCAGATCTCGAAGCGCTCGACGAGCGCGTCGGTGTGGGCAACGTGATGGGGCAGGGCATAGCTGCCTTGCGACGGGCGCTGATCGAAGACGAGGTGACGGCCGGTCACGCGCGCCAGCGACGGGCTCGTCTGACGCACGATCCACAGCGCGAGATCGAGATGCGCGAGCGCCGCTCCGGCGGTGATGATGCTGCCAGCCTCGACGAGCATTCGCGACTCGTCGAGCTTCACCCTCGGAAAGCGCTCCCGGAATGCGGCCGCGAGCCACCAGGTGGTCGTCGCGGGCTGCGCGTCGAGCAAGGAGGCGGCACCGAGCACGAACGTCGCGGTGCAAGCCCCCGCGATCCGTGTGCCGCGCGCTGCCCACGTCGACACCATCTGCATCGCGTCGTGGACGTCGGGACGCTCGAGCATCGTGTCGAGAGCGCCGGGCGTCTTCGCGCCCAGTGCGGGAACCACCACGAGATCCGGTGCCCGGCGAGGAAGCTCGTCGAGCGGGACGAGCAGACCCTGACCCGTCGTCACGCGCCGCCGCATGCCGATGCGCGACACCGCGAAGGGAGGTCGCGCCGGCGCGGCGAGCGCGTTCGCGATGGCCAGCGTGTCGCAGATGGTCGCGAGACCGGTGTCGAATACGCCGTCGAGGACGAGCACTGCGATCCGCATGGCGGAAACGGTAGCATCGTTGTCGATTCCGCCACTCCCTCTCGGCGTCGTTACGCACTAGCTTGGCGTCTGCCGATAGGAGGCTCCCATGGTGAAGGTCGCTCTCGTGGTTCGACTCGTTGCGAAGGCTGGCAAGGAAGAGGAGGTCAGCAAGTTCCTCGCTGGCGCCCAGCCGCTCGCGCAGGGCGAGGCGTTCACGCCCGTATGGTTCGCGCTGAGGACCGAGCCGAACGTCTTCTACATCGTCGATGCGTTCGCGAACGACGAGGACCGTGACAAGCACCTCACGGGCGACATCGCCAAGGCACTCATGGCGAAGGCCGGCGACCTCTTCTCCGAGCCGCCGAAGATCGAGAAGGCCGACGTCCTCGCCTCGAAGGTCACGACCGCTTAGTCGTCCACCGCGCGCAGCACGCGGGCAGGGTTCCCGGCGGCGACCACGCCGTCGGGAACGTCCCGCGTCACCACGCTGCCGGCGCCGATCACCGCTCGGTCCCCGATGGTGACGCCCGGACAGATCACCGCGCCGCCGCCCACCCAGACGTCGGAGCCGATGGTGACCGGCTCTCCGAGCTCCACCTTCCGCCGGAGCTCCGCGTTCATCGGATGCGTCGCCGCGTAGATCTGCACGGCAGGGCCGAAGAGCGTGAAGCTCCCGATGCGGATCGCACAGACGTCGAGGACCACGCAGCCGAAGTTGAAGAACACCTTCTCGCCGAGATGGATGTTCGAGCCGTAATCGCAGTGGAAGGGCGGCTGCATCCAGACCGTGTCGCCGCCGCTGCCCACGAGGTCGACGAGGATGCGACGGCGCGTCGTCGCGTCCGCCTCGCGGCTCGCGTTGAGCTCGTGACACAGGTCGCGCGCCCGCAGGCGCAGCCGAGCGAGCTCGGGATCGAGCGGATCGTAGAGCTCGCCCGCCAGCATCTTTTCGCGCTCGGTGGCCATGCTCACCCGAGCGGTTTACCACCCGTGACGCCGAGAACCTCGCCGTTCACGTAGGTCGACTCGTTGCTCGCGAGGAACGGTGTTCGCGCCAATGCTCTTCTTGATGACCTCTTGCGCGAGGCCTTTCGTGAACGTCACGATCGCGCCCTTCGTCGTGGCGTAGTCGAGGATGCTCGGGGTTGGCTGATAGGCCTGGATCGAGGACGTGTTGATGATGGTGCTGCCCTCCTTCATGTGCGGCAGCGCCCGGCGCACGATGTTTAACATCGCCACGATGTTGACGCGGAACGAGCGCTCGATGCGCTCCTCGTCGATCCGCGTGAACGACTCGGTGACCTTGCCCTGGAAAGCGGCGTTGTTGACGAGGATGTCGATGCGACCGAATGCCTTCACGGTCTCGTCGACGACGCGCGTGCACTCCTTCGCGTCGGCGAAGTCGGCCGCGATGAGCAGCGCCTTGCGTCCCGCCTCCTCGACGATGCGCTTGGTCTCGTTCGCATCGTCGTGCTCGTTCAGGTAAGCGGTGGCGACGTCGGCCCCCTCGCGCGCGAACGCGAGCGCGACCGCACGTCCAATACCGCTGTCCGCGCCCGTCACGAGCGCCACACGCCCGGCGAGCCTGCCATACCCCTTGTACGACTCCTCGCCGCGGTCGGGCTTCGTTCGCATCGCCGTCTCGGTGCCGCAGCTCGATCGCGTGGGTCTAGCGCGGCGCCGGGGCGCTCGCGCGCGCGCTCGTCGCGCCCGCCTCGGGCTGCTCCCAGCGTGCCTTCAGGTAGGGATAAAGCGTCTCGCCGAGCGCCTGGATCTGCTTGATGTGGTCGCCGGCGGTGACCCCCTCGTAGCCCTTCACGTGGAAGGCGCCGCGATCGACGACATAGGTCTCGTGCATGTTGCGCGGGCCGACCGTGCTCGACGGGGTCTTCGTGCTCGCCGTCATCTCGAGCAGCTTCGCCGCCGTCTCTTCCGTGCTCGCGTAGTCGACGGTCGGGATCGAGCTGTGCGAGATCGCGAAGAGCTTCTCGTCCTTGGTCGCGGCCTGGGCGAGCGTCGCAAAGCGCTCGAGGGACGTGCTGTTCACCGTTCGCTTCTTGATGTTCGTGAGCGACGTGAAGAAGCCGTCCGCCACGATCACGGCGTCGATCTTCTCCGCGTTGGCGGGCACGCTCATGATCTTCGCGACGGACACGAAGCCCGCGCTCCACGCCGAGAGCGCAACGCGTCCCACCTTTGCGTTCAGCAGGCGGCCGCTCTTCTCGATCTCCTCCTGTGTCTCGGTGAGGAGCTTCTGGAACGACTGCGGGTCGCGGAAGGCATTGCCGTAGAGGTCCGTGCTGACGCCCAGGTTGATGGTGACCACGGCAGCATTGAGCTGCGAGCGATCGAGGTTGCCCTCCTGGAGCCTTCCCAGCCCGTGAAAATGGACGATCACGTCGTAGCCGCCCGGACGCGCCGAGAACCACGTCGGCAAGTAGAGCTCGGCGCCGCGCGTGAGCAGCTTCGCGCGATAGGGCGCTGCGGCCTGCACCGGCTTCGGCGGCTCGGGCGGCGGCGGCGCCGGTCGCTCGACCGGCTCGGCCACCTTCACCGGCGGCGGTCGGTCATTCGAGCAGCCCGCGCTCGAGAGGCCCGAGGCGACCGCAACTGAGGTGAGGCAGATGCAAAATACAACCAGACGGCACTCTTGCAGCCTCACAATACCGCTAGAAAAGGCTGCTTTCATGCTTCTCCCACTCCCGCGCTGAGCCGACTCGGCAGCAGGGTGATGCGCTGGTACCTCACCCCCGGCGTCATCGCGACGGAGGGCAGCGCGGGCCCACGATGCAAATTCTGCCGGAAGTCGTGGCCAGATCAAGTTCGCTGCGACGCGCTTCGGGGCTCCGATGTGCGGCATCACCCTTGCGTTAGCCTCCTGCGTCAACACCGCGTGCTTCGCGCGGACGTCGGCAGCTCGCTCTCCCCCGTCCTACCCACGGGCACTCACACGCATCGATTCGTCGAGTCCCGAACAGAGAGAACGCATGCCCCAGCCGAAGAGTCCTCCCCCGCGCGTCGGTCTGCCCCCGATGGCCCCGCTCGCCCCGCAGGCGCAGCGCCCGTCGTCGCCGGTCCCGCCGATGGCGCCCCAGATCGGGTCGCAGGCCAACCCGCCTCGTCAGGTCTCGGGAATCGCGCCGCGCTCTCTCCACGCTCCGCTCCCGCCGGCCGTGCCGCCGCCGCCGCCGCTTCCGAGCGGCATCCCGGGCAGTGTCAGCAACGCGTATCCCTCGAGCCCGCCGCCCGGCAGCACACCCAACCCGAGCATGGGCGGCTACGACTCGCGCCCTGCGCCTCCGAACCTCGCTCCGCCCGAGTCGCGCGAGCGCGAGTCGCGCGAGCGCGAGCAAGACAGCAGCGAGCGGCATTCCGACATGCGGCCGCCGGCGCAGACCATCCACACGGAGCGCCAGCTCATCGAGACCGTCTCGATCCCGCGCCTCACGCTGCAGGTCGAGCGCGAGGGCGGCATCGGCACCCAGCGCGCGGTCGTGCATGACGGTGATGTCTGCAAGATCGGCTCGCATGCCTCGAACGATGTCGTCCTGCGCGACCCGATGGTGTCGCGCTTCCATTGCCGCCTCGTTCGCGAGAACGGCCAGTGGACGCTGCGCGACTCGGGCTCGATGAACGGCACCACGCTCAACGGCGTGCGCCTCCGTGACGGTGACGTCGGAACCGAGGGCGTGCTCTCGATCGGCGACTCGATCGTCCGCGTTCGTTCCGGAGCTCCGGCGAAGGAAGACTTCGTCCCGATGATGCCGTCGTTCGGCGCGCTCGTGGGTACGAGCCTGCCGATGCGCCGCATGTTCGCGCTTCTCGACAAGATCGCGCAGAGCGACATCAACGTCCTCATCGAAGGCGAGAGCGGCACCGGCAAGGAGCTGGTCGCCACCGAGATCATGCAGCGCAGCGCTCGCGCGGAGAAGCCCTTCGTGGTCGTGGACTGCGGCGCCATCAGCCCGAACCTCGTCGAGAGCGAGCTCTTCGGACACGTCCGCGGCGCCTTCACCGGAGCCGATCGCGATCGTGTCGGCGCCTTCGAAGCCGCTGACGGCGGCACCGTGTTCCTCGACGAGATCGGCGAGCTGCCCCTCGAGCTCCAACCGAAGCTGCTTCGCGCCCTCGAGGCCCGCGAGATCCGACGCGTCGGCGAGACCAAGCCGCGCCGCGTGAACGTCCGCGTCATCTCCGCGACGAACCGCGACCTCGAGCGCGAAGTCAACAAGGGTCGCTTCCGGGAAGACCTGTATTTCCGCCTTGCCGTCATCAGCACACGCGTGCCGCCGCTCCGCGAGCGCCTCGACGACATCCTCATCCTCATCCGCACCTTCCTCTCGCACCTGGGCGTCGCCGAGGAAGAGCGACTCTTCCCCGCGAGCGTCCTCCAGGAGATGGCGAAGCACGACTGGCCGGGCAACGTCCGCGAGCTCCGCAACTACGTCGAGCGCAGCGTCGTGCTCCAGTCCGCGAACCTCACGCTTCGCCGCGGCGCCGGCGGCGTCACCTCCACGCAAGGACCCGCCAACGGGATCGACCTTTCGGTGCCGTTCCGCCTCGCGAAGGACGCCGTCATCGACTCTTTCGAGCGCTCCTACCTCTCGCAGCTCCTCGAGGCGGCGGGCGGCAACATGAGCAAGGCGGCCCGCATGGCCGGTATGGACCGCATGTATCTGCACCGCCTCGTGCAGAAGCACGGGCTCCGCGGCGGGGGCGCCGGGGGAAGCAAGGGCGACTCGATCAAGCCATCACCGTTTGGCTCCGCGGCGGGCGGCAATCGAAACGACTAGCGCGAGGTCGTCCTTGCCGATCTCGCCGGTCACGACGAGCGCGACGAGATAGGCGATGCCCACGCCCGCGGCGACGACGGGCGTCAGCAGCTTCGAGAACATCGGCATCACGCCGCCGAGCAGGTACGCGCCGCCGATGCACAGGCCGACGCGCACGGCGGTCTTCCACGGCACGAATGCGCCGGCGATCTTCCGCACCGTGATGACGCCCACGACGAGCGCGCACACCAGCGCTGTCGTGGTGGCAGCGGCGGTGGCGAGGAGTTGCTTCTCGCCGAACGGCGCGAGTGGAATGACGACCGCACACGTGCCTGCCAGGAGCGCGAGCGCCACCGCGGTGATGGTCATGGCCGCGCGCTCGCGCCCGAGGCTCACGAGCACGGTGGTGGACAGCCCGAGGATCGCGAACGCCGCCTGACCCAGCGCGAGCAGGCTCAGGGTGCTCGCGCCGCGCATCGCCACGCCGGAGCCGTAGGCGAGCTTGAGCAGCGAGCCAGGCATGGCGAGCACCACCACCACGAGCAGGCCGCAGACGATGGCGCCGATACGGCAGCCGCGTCGCACCAGCGCCGCCACGCGTTCGCCGATCCCTTCCTCGGCCCGCGCGCGCGCCACCATGGGAAAGAGGACCTGGGTGACGCTGAAGAGCATCTGGTAGGGGAGGAACGCGAAGAGCTGACAGGCGCGATACACCGCCACCCACTCGTCGGCCGATCGAGCGGTTGCAGCGGCAGGCGCCACGTCGTTCATGTCGCGCGCGGCGCGCGCGGCGGTCTCGGCAGCGATCGCGGCCGGCGCCGAGATGTAGTGGCCGAGCAAGATGATGTCGGCCTGCATGAGCCCGTTGGTGAAGAGCTGAGCGACCATGATCGGGACGATCAGCGCTAGATACGTACGCGCCGTCGGAACGCCTGCGGGACGAGAGGCGCCGAACGCCTTCCCCGCTCCCGTCCAGCGCAGCGCGAGCGAGACGACACCCACGGCCGCGAGGACCGCGCCGACGGTGGCGCCGAGGAGCCCACCCGACGTACCGAGCGCGCTCGCGATCGCGCCTCCACGCGTGGCGAAGAGATAGCCGACGCCCAGGAACGCAATGGTTCGCAGCGTCGCCGCGAGGACGTCGAGCGAGGCCTGCCGCGTGAAGAGCCCGCGACCATTCAGGTACCCGACGAGCGGCGCATAGAGGCCGTAGATGAACAGCACGCCGGTCATCGCGAGCAGCGGTGCGAGCAGCGCCGGGCGGTTCTGGTACCAGGCGTAGATCGGTGCGCCGAGAGCGAGCACGATGGCCGCGAGGAGGGCGATCACGAGGTGCACACGCAGCGTCGCGCGAAGGGCCTCACGCTCCGAGACCCCGGCGCCGGCCACGGTGCGGCTCACGCCCTGCGTGGAGCTCGAGACCACCACGTTGTTCAGCACGTTGGTCGGCGCGAGCACCAGCGCGAGCGCGCCGTAGTCGGCTTGACCGATGGCCAGCGGAAGCAGGGTCTGCTGGAGGAGCCCGGTCGCGATGAAGAAGACCTTCGCGCCGAGGACGGCGAGCCCGCCGCGCCCGGCGGTGCGTGCGTGGTCGGGGGTGCCTTCGGGCTTCGGCGCGTCCCGAGGGGAGGGGGCGGCCGCGGGCTCGGATGGTCGAGGTTCTGTCATGTCCGTTCTCAGCGCGCGGGCCTCAGGGCGACGGGACGCTGGGGAATCTCGAACGACCGGCTCGGGACTTCATGCAGAGTGCACGTACCCGGCGCGCGCTCGAACACGTGGACGGGATATCCACCCGAGCCCGGGCGGTGGTCGCCGACGTAGAGAGAGTCTCCGCGCCACGTGAGCGCCTGGAGGTCGTAGCCCGGCGTGGGGCCGAGCACCGGCGCGGCCGGGCCGCTCAGGACCTTGCCCGAGACCGGGTCGAACGTGACGAGCGACGTGGGGTTGATCGTGGGCTTCGGTCCCGCGACGATGGCAACGCCGCAGCCGTCGGTGACGGCGATCTCCGCCACGCTGCCGCCGAGATCATGCTCACTCACGAGCAGCCGCGTCGTGGAGGTAGCGGTGTCGAAGCGCTCGATGCCGGCCGCCGGCTCGTCCGCCACGTCGAAATTTCCGGGGACGGCGAGAAACAGCCCGCCCGCGTGCTCCGCGATCGAGTTGAAGGGGTTGCGCCCCGCGAGCACGATGTGGCCCTCCACCTGTCGTGTGGCGACGTCGATGCGCAGCATCCACGACTCTTGCTTGGACAGCAGGTGGTCCGTATCGTCGAGGCGCTCGAGCGTCACGAAGGCCTTGGGAACCCCACCGACCGGCACGATGCGGATCGATTCGGCCTGCGGATTACCGTCGCCGTCGAAGCTCGAGAGGTCGATCTTTCCGTCGAGCTTTCCGTCCTTCAGGATCACTATGCGTGGGACGTCGTAAAGCGCCACGAACAGCGTCCCGTCGGGGGCGACCGCGAGGTCGTGCGGATTGACGGAGCCGCGACCCTCCTCGTGGACGCTGAGCTGCGAGATGGGAGTTCCGCATTTCGCGTCGAGCTCGAAGATGAGATCACTGGGCGGCCCGACGCGGTTGATGAAGAACGTGCGCCCGTTGGACATCGCGAGCTGCGGGTCGGTGCCGAGG
>JAYTZB010000229.1:0-3588 GCA_043742085.1 Polyangiaceae bacterium | reverse complement strand
TTCGTCACCGCGCACAAGCGGCACGACAGCGACGACGAGGACGACCTCGCGTCGCGCGTGCCTCGCGCGGGAACGGTTGTATTCTACATGGGCCTCGCCACGCTGCGCGAGACGGCGCGCGCGCTCGTCGCGGCGGGACGCTCGCCGGCAACGCCGGTCGCCGTGGTCTCGCACGCGACGCTGGCCTCGCAGCGCGAGGTGATCGCCGATCTCGCGACCATCGCCGACGCCGTCGAGGCGGCTGCGCTCCCTGCGCCGGCGCTCGTCATCGTGGGCGAGGTCGTCGATCGCCGGGTGATCTCGGTGGCGGCGCCCATGGTGAGCGCGGCCCTCGCGGCGACCGCGCTTCCCGCGGAGAGCGCCGCTGCCGTGCCCATCAGGGCTTGGACGAAGACCGCTCCTTGAAGGCCTGGACGAGCTCGCCGAAGCGCGACGTCATCGGCGTCTTGTCGGCCTTCCACTTCTCACGCAGCGCGCGCGCGGCGTCGAGGTAGCCCTCGTCGGGCAGCGCCTGCTCGAGCACCTCGCGCAGGAGGCGCGCCAGCGCGGGCGCCTCGCCCGACGTGGAGATGGCGATGGTCACCGGCCCGCGTCGCACGATGCCGCCGCCGTAGGCCGAGGCGTTAGGAGGGTCGTCGACGGCCACGCAGAACACGTGTGCCTGCTCGCAGGCAACGGCGACGCGCTTCTGCACGGCGGCGTCGTCGGTGGAGGCGAGGACGAGCCATGCGCCGTCGACATCGCGCTCCTCGAACCCGCGCTGCGCCACGCTGACGGTGCCGGCGGCGCCGGCGCGGGTGAGCTCCTCGGTGACCCGCGGCGCGACCACCCGCACGTTCGCGCCCACCGCGACGAGGTCGGCGACCTTGCGCGTCGCGACCACGCCCGCACCGACCACGAGCACGTCCTTGCCGGCGAGGTCGAGGAACAGGGGCAGGAGAACGCGCGTCTCGCTCATCGCTTCCTCCAGCTCATCGCTTCCTCTCGCTCATCGCTTGGCCGAGTGTGCCACGAAGCGATACGCAACGCCCGCCGCGTCGAGCCGCGTGCGGATGGTGGCGATGGCGAGCGCCCCCGCATCGCATCCGACGAAGCGTCGCCCCGCGGCTGCGGCCGCGACGAGCGTCGTGCCCGAGCCGCTGAAGGGATCGACGACGAGCGAGCCGACGTCGCTGGTGGCGCGCACGATGCGATCGAGGAGCTTGAGCGGCTTCTGCGTCGGATAACCGGTGCTCTCCGCCATGAGCGGCGTGTTCGCGGCCATCGCCGGGCAGTCGGTCCAGACGCTGCCGATCGCGCGGCCCTCGTCGGCGTAGTAGCGGTACGTCTTGCCGCTCACGGTGCGGTCCCGGTAGCGCCGTCCCGTCTCGTCGCTGCGTGTAAAGTGCATGGATTGGCTGGTGGCCGCGAACGGCGCCCGCATCGCCGAATCCTTGCCGTTCCAGACCGACTCCTTGCCGCGCGCATAGAGGAGCAGGGTCTGGTGTCCGATGCCGGGCCCGCTCTTGCTCTTGCTGCCGTTGCCCGGCACCCAGATCACCTCGCCGCGGAAGCGCTGCTTGCCGAAGACGCGGTCGCACAGCACCTTCGCCTCGTGCACGGCGCGCACATCGAGGTGCAGCCACAGCGTGCCGCGCGGCGACAGGAGCTCCCGCGCCACGACGATGCGCGCCTCGAGCCATGCGAGGTACGCATCGAGCGAATCCCACGTGTCGTCGTAGGCGAGGGGACCCTTCGCTCGTGCCCCCTCGACGACGCGCGCGCCGAAGCTCTTCTCCACCTTGAACGGCGGGTCGAGGTACGCGACGTCTGCGCTGCCGGCCTCCACATACGCGCCGAGCTCGAGAGCGTCGGCGTGGACGAGGAGGTCAGTCGCGGCTCTTCGTGCGCGCATCCGGAAGAGTGCCTGCGAGCGCGGGCCCGAGCGGATCGATGGGCAGCACGAGGGACTCGACGAGCTCCTTCGTGCTCGGCAGATCCGTGAGCGGCGCGGCGTCGGCGGCGGCGAGCCACGGTCGTATCGGGCCGTTCTCCTCGCAACCCGCGGCGATCTCGGCGGGATCGCAGGCGATGCGCACGTGGACGTGATCGTCGTGGTTCTGGGCGGGCGCTCCCGGCTGGAGGAGCATGTCCATCGCGCGCACGATGGTCTCCCCGGGCTCGCCGCGCGCGCGAGCCCAGTCGATGAGCATCGCCTCGACCGGCTTGCTCGCGAAGAGCCACTGCACGCGCGCCTCGGGATCCTCGACGAGCGCCTTCACGAGGAGCCATTCGCGCTCCACGTCGAAACGTAGGAAGCGCTTCTCGGTCTCGTCGAACGCGAGCCCGTCGGTGCCGACGTGCACGAAGCCGGTGCTCGTGACCGGCGCGCCTTCGAGGGTCGTCATGTAGAGGAGGAGGTCGGCGTCGCGACCGGAGCGATGGGAGGCGTGCGACGAGATCTTGCCGCCGTGCTTCGCGGAGAGATCGCCGATGGTGAGCGTGCTCCCGGGCCGCTCGCGATCGACCGTCGCGGCGGCGCGCTGGATGGCACCGACGAAGCGCGGCGTACCGAAGTGACGCTCGTTGGACGGGGAGAGCAGCCGATAGCCGGCGCCTTCCGTGGGGAGCTCGCTCGCCCTGGTCAGCACCCCGCGATGCGGGAGGCCGATCGACCCCGCCCAGTGCGGGGCGAGCGGCGACGGCGCGCGCGCGCACCCGGCCGAGCCGAGCGCGACGCTGCCCAGGGCGCTCAGGGCGACGAGCAGGGAAAAACCGCGGCGCATGGGGAGTGGGGGAGTTCTACCCGAAAACGCTCGGTGCCCGAAATGCGTTGCACCCCGTCGCGCATCGCCGAGAAATGCGCGGCAAAGTGGCCGATCTGCGACCGCCTTGCGACGCCTCGTGCCCGGTATCGAGAAATCCACCTTCACGCCGCGCCGCGTCACGGCATTGTGGGTTGCGCGCTGATTGGTTCGAACTACAGAATCGTTCAATGGCGCAGAGTGGACCGCAGCGACCGCACCTCGTTTACGCCCAGCCCCGCGCCGGCGAGCTGCAACCCGACACCCTGGCCGAGGCCCTCGAGCTGGCGCGCAAGATCGAGGAGCTCCTCGAGGATACGCGCTCGGTGGCGACGCTCGCTCCCGTCGACGACGCTCGGACCCACTCCATCCGCATGGCCCGCGCCATGGCGGCGAGCCTCGTCGACGAGCTCGAGGTGCTGGTCCGCCCGTCCCGTCGTACCGGCGCCAGCTGAGCGACGCTCCTTCCACGACGAAGTGACGAGCCGCGGAATCGCGTTCGGCACCCCGAGCGTTTCTCGGGGCGATGCTGCACCGCTCGCGCTTTCTCTTTATCCTCCTCGGTAGCGCAGCGGCTACAGCCGCATGCACGCACCCCGCGCCGGAGGCCCGGAGCGCAGCGCCCGCGGGCGCCGTCGCGCGCTCGCCGCACACGCTGG
Source organism: Polyangiaceae bacterium (assembly GCA_043742085.1). Taxonomy (GTDB): domain Bacteria; phylum Myxococcota_A; class Polyangia; order Polyangiales; family Polyangiaceae; genus Labilithrix. The sequence goes on along the minus strand of JAYTZB010000229.1, from coordinate 146 downwards.
GATCGTCGCGCGGACGAGCCGATGCTCCCGCCGCGCCGGCGCCGGTCGTCCGTCCGTTCGCGTCGGCGCACGAAGGCTCCACGCTCGCGCTCGCCGAGCTCGACGGCCGGACCGTCGCGTACGTCGCCGACGAGGACGACGCCGTC
>JAYTZB010000228.1:0-2247 GCA_043742085.1 Polyangiaceae bacterium | reverse complement strand
GGGCTGGTACGAGCTCGCTCCGCCCGCGCGCGGCTTCGTCTGCGGGAAGTTCGCGACCACCGACGAGCACAGCAGGGAGCTCAAGCTCGCACCCCATGTGCCTTACATGGATCGCAACCTGCCCTACGAATATGGGTTGAACCTCACGCCGGGCACGCCGCTCTATCGCCGCATCCCGCTGAAGAGCGAGCGGCGCGACAACGAGAAGACGCTCGCGATCGGCAAGGGGCACAAGGCGAGCGACATCGCGAAGAAGCTCCAGGAGAACGGCGAGGCGGTGCCCGCCTATCTCAAGGACACGAGCAGCGCCAAGCCGACCGTGCGCTTCGACGACCTCAAGGGCGAGTCCGACCTCATCGCCACGCACATGCTGAAGGGCTTCTACCTCTCGATCGATCGCAAGGTCGACGCTCGGTCCGGGCTCTTCTGGCACACGACGAGCGGCTTCTTCGCGCCGAAGGACCACCTGATCGTCCACGATCCGAAGACCGAGTTCGAGGGCATCGACCTCACGTCCCCCAGCGAGAAGCGCAAGCTGCCGCTCGCGTTCGTCGTGGGGACGCGCGCACGTACCTGCGAGCTCGATCTCGACAACAAGGACGTGAAGCGCGGCGACAAGATCGAGCGCTTCTCGATCCTGAGCCTGACCGGCAAGCGCCAGGCGATCGCGGACCGTGTCTATTACGAGACCGACAAGGGCTTCTGGGTGCGCGACATCGACGTGGCCGTCGTCTCGCTTCCGAAGGTGCCGTCGGACATCGTGAAGGACGAGCGCTGGGTCGACGTGGACCTCTCGTCGCAGGCGCTCGTCGCGTTCGAGGGCGACAAGCCCGTCTATGCCACCATCGTCTCGACGGGCCGGCACAACGTCGATCCCGAGAAGGACCATCGCACCGTCGAGGGCAGCTTCCGCATCCGCGAGAAGCACGTCACCGTGACGATGGACGACGACGGCGCCTCCGACGGCACCTACCGCATCGAGGACGTGCCGTGGGTCATGTACTTCGAGAAGAGCTTCGCGCTGCATGGCGCGTTCTGGCACTCGAGCTTCGGACGCGAACGTAGCCACGGCTGCGTGAACCTCACGCCGCACGACGCGCGCCACGTCTTCGGATGGGCGGGCCCGCAGCTCCCCGAGGGCTGGCACGGCGTGAAGGCGACGAAGGAAAATCCGGGCACGCGCGTCATCGTGCACAAGTAGCAGCGCTGCGCGCGGCGCTCAGTGTTGCGACTGGCAGACGAAGCAGTTGCCGGTCTTGCAGTCGTCCTTCTGCACGCAGGTCCCGAGCTTGCCCGGCGAGAACTCGCACGACTGCCCGACCTTGTCGCAAGCGCCCGATGCCGTGGGTGCGGGGGTCTTCTTGTCGTCGGGCGGGCAAGCGAGGAGCGTGGCCGCGAGGAGCGCGGCGCCGAACGAGCGCGCGAGGAGGGAGGAGGCGGGCATCGTCAGTGCGCGAGCTTCCGGAACTTCATGCGGTGCGGCTGCGCGGCGTCCTCGCCCAGGCGCTTCTTCCGGTCCTCTTCGTACGCCTGGTAGTTGCCGGCGAACCACACCACCTGGCTGTCGCCTTCGAACGCGAGGATGTGTGTCGCGATGCGGTCGAGGAACCAGCGATCGTGGCTGATGACCACCACGCAGCCGGGGAAGCCGAGGAGCGCGTTCTCCAGGGCTTGCAGCGTCTCCACGTCGAGGTCGTTCGTGGGCTCGTCGAGGAGGAGGAGATTTCCGCCGTCCTTGAGCAAGCGTGCAAGATGCACGCGATTGCGCTCGCCGCCCGAGAGGTCCTTCACCCGCTTCTGCTGATCGCTGCCGCGGAAGTTGAACCAGCCGCAGTACGCTCGGCTGTTCACGTCGCGCTTGCCGAGCGTCAACGTCGGCTCGCCGCCGCTGATCACGTCGAAGACGCTCTTGTCGTCCGCCAGCGCATCGCGCGACTGATCGACATACGAGATCTTCACCGTCTCGCCGAGCTTCAGCTCGCCCTTGTCGGGCTTCTCCTGGCCGACCAGCATCTTGAAGAGCGTGGTCTTGCCCGCGCCGTTCGGGCCGATCACGCCCACGATGCCGGAGCGCGGCAAGAGCAGCGACAGGTCGTCGAACAGCAGCTTGTCGCCGAACGCCTTGCCCAGGCTCTTCGCCTCGACCACGAGGTCACCGAGACGCGGCCCCGGCGGGATCGAGATCTCCGCGGGATCCGCCGGACCCTTCATCGCCGCGTCGACGAGCGCGTCGTACGCCGCGAGACG
>JAYTZB010000227.1:0-3760 GCA_043742085.1 Polyangiaceae bacterium | reverse complement strand
AGCTGCGGGGCGTTGCGGCGATAGGCGCGCGCGTACCACTCGGCCTCGTCGAACTCGGCGACCTGCTCGGGCGGGATGCCGAGCGGCTTGCTCGCCTCGAGCTCCTCGGGGGTCTCGGCCGGTTTCTGGAAGAGGCTCACGCGCGCTGTTTAGCCCGGATCCGAGCGAAAAAGTGGCCGGCGACCTGGTGCGGGCCACGCCCGACCTTGACAATGACCGACCGATCGGTAGATTGCTGATGGTGATCGCCGAACGCCTGCCCCGCTCCTGGAACGCCGCGCTCGAACAGCTCCGGCGCGACATGAACGTCCTCGGACGACGGGCCCTCGGTCATGGTGCGCCGCCGCTCGTCGCTCGACTGCCTCGTCGTTCTTACCCCACGTCCAGCGCCCGAGGCGAGGAGCGGCGTCCCACGAGTCGACCTAGCGACGCTCGCCAGCTCGACGTCGCGTCCGTGGTCCGCGAGGCCGCCGGCGCCTTCACGATCGTCCTCCGCGAGAGAGACGGCGGCGCCTTCGACTTCCAGCCCGGGCAGTTCTTCACGGTGCTCGCCATGATCGACGGCGAGGTCGTGACGCGGAACTACTCCGCGTCGAACGCGCCCGGAACCACGGAGCTGCATCTCACCATCAAGGAGAAGCCGGGCGGTCGCGTCTCGCCGGTCCTCGCTCGCGTGCAGCCCGGCGATCGGCTGCGCGTCCTCGGTCCCTTCGGGTCGTTCGTGGTCGACGCCACGCACGATCCCTTCGTGCACGGGCCGCGCCGCCTCGTGCTCGTCGCCGGCGGAGGCGGGATCACCCCGCTCGCGTCGATGGCCCGCACGCTGCTTGCCCGTGAGCCGTCCGCGGAGATCGCGCTCCTCTATGCGAACCGCTCCCGCGAGGACGCCATCCTCGGGCCCGAGCTCGATGCGCTCGTCGGCGCGCACGGGTCCCGCTTCTCCGTGCACCACCACCTCGGCCCGCTCGATCGAAGCAGCGCATCACGCGCGCTCGATGCGCTCCCGCTCGCATGGCATGCGAGCACGCGCTTCTTCGTTTGCGGCCCGGACGGCATGCGTGACGAGGTGCTCGCTTCGCTCGCTGCGCGAGGCGTGCTCGACGGCGCGATCGCCATCGAGCGCTTCTCGGTGGGGCCGAGGCCGCAGGCCGCCACGTCGTCGGCCGCGACCGCCGCCGCGGCCGCGCCTGGCGCTCGTTCGATCGCCATCCGGGTCGGCAAGGGCAGCGCGCAGATCACGCATCGCACGAGCGCCTTGCCGGGCGCGACCGTGCTCGAGGCCGGGCTCGCGGCGGGCGCGCCCATGCCCTTCTCGTGCGCGGTCGGCGGCTGCGGCGCGTGCAAGGTGAGGCTCGTCGAAGGCAACGTCGAGGTCGAGGAGCCCAGCTGCCTCACCGACGAAGAGCGGGCCGCGGGCTACGTGCTCGCCTGTGTCGGCCGTCCCTGCGGACCGTGCGTGGTCGAGATCATCGAAGAAGGAGGCGCGTGATGTTCGGTGCCGATACCAAGAAGCTCACGTCGCTGTTGCCGCTGCGCATGCGGAACCAGATGGACGCCTGGTTCGAGTCGTTCCAGGTGCTCGCCGAGGTGCGCGATCCACGCGTGCTCGCGTCGCTGGCGCCCTCGGGCATCCGCGGTCTCGTCCTCCAGCGCGGCAAGCAGGGTGTTCCCACCCAGACCCGCGCGCATCACGCGGCGCACTTCGACTGGTCATACCCTTCGGACCATCCCGAGATGCGTGCACTCTACACGCGCGCCAAGCTCGGCCAGTGGAACAGCGACACCACGTTGCCGTGGAACACCTCGGTCGACCCCTACGACCCTGCCACGCCGCTCCTCCCCGACGGCTTTCTCGACTTCGACGCGCTCGCGCGGCTCGGTATCCGCCTCGACGCCAAGGAGAAGCAGCGACTCGTCCACAGCGTTGCGTCGTGGATGCTCAGCCAGTTCCTGCATGGCGAGCAGGGCGCGCTCTTCGCCGCCGCGCAGGTCACCGAGGCGGTGCCGTCCTTCGATGGAAAGCTCTACGGCGCCACGCAGGTGATGGATGAAGGACGTCATGTCGAGGTCTTCCACCGCTACCTCGATACCAAGCTGGAGAAGCTCTATCAGGTCAACGACAACCTCTTCGTGATCATCGATGCGCTCATGGCCGACGCGCGCTGGGACATGAAGTTCCTGGGCATGCAGATCATGGTCGAGGGGCTCGCGCTCGGCGCGTTCGGCACCCTCTACAAGCAGACGAAGGAGCCGCTCCTCAAGGAGCTCCTCAAGTACGTCATCCAGGACGAAGCGCGTCACGTGCACTACGGCGTCCTCGCGCTCCGCGATCACATGAAGGTGCTGTCGGGCTCCGAGCGACGCGAGCGCGAGGACTGGGCCTTCGAGGTGGCGCTCTTGATGCGCAACCGTTTCCTCGCCTACGAGGTCTACGAGGAGTGGTTCGAGGGCATCCTGCCTCGCGCGAAGTGGCGCGAGTTCGTGACGCACACACCGGGCATGCATCAGTTCCGGCAGACCATGTTCAGCCGTCTCGTCCCCAACCTGCGCGAGATCGGCCTGATGACCGAGCGCCTGCTCCCACGCTACGAGAAGGTCGGCCTCCTTCAGTACATGGGCGGGCTCTCCGCGGATCGCCTCGACGGCGCCGGCCTCCTCGCCGAGCTCGATCGCGCCGCCTGAGCCGCCGCCGTGCCGCGAGACCTCAGAAGCAGACCCCCGGCGTTCCCGTGCACGTGCCCGCGTCGCAGCAGATCCCGCCGCCGCAGCTGGGTATGCCCGAGCAGTTGACGTTGCACGAGGCGCCCTTGCAGCCCACGCGCATCTTGCACGAGCCGTTGCCGGTGCAGCTCACCTTGGTGGTCTTCGCCGCCGTGCTCGACACCGTGGACGCGCACGCGTTGCCTCCGGCGCAGTTCACGATGCACGAATCGCCGGTGCACGAGATGGGCGACGCGCACGTGTCCGTCTGGGTGCACTGGATATCGCACGCGGTTGCCGTGCAGATGATCGGCCCCGTGCAGCTGCCCGCGCCGATGCACCCCAGCTTGCACGCATCACCCGCGCAGCGGATGGTGCTCGTGCACGATCCGGCGCCGACGCAGTTGAAGGCGCACGAGCTCGCGCTCTGGCAATCGATCTGACCCGTGCACGTGCCCGTGCCGGTGCAGGCCACCACGCATGGAATGCCCTCCGGACACACGATGGGCTTCGTGCACGTGCCATCGACCCCGCACGTGACGGTGCACGTCCCGGCGTCGTCGCACGTGCCCACGCCCGCGTCAGCGCAGAGGGCCGGGCATACGGCAGCGGCATCGACGCGGGGTGCCGCCGCCTCGGCCTCCTTCGTGCCGCCGTCGTCGGGTGGCGCGGCGCCGTCCTCCACGACGATGGCGTCAGCGTCCGAGGCGTCGGGCTCGCTCGTGCTCCCGTCCGCCGTACCGAACGTCACGTCGGGAAAGGTGCACGCGGCTCCGGCAAGCGTGCCGATGCTCGCGGAGGCGATGAGGACGATGATTCTCTTCTTCATGGGGCGGACCTCCAGAGATTGCGGTCACTGGAAGACCGGCCGAACGTGCACGGACGCGGACGACGGCTCGTGTCACTGGCACACCTCGGAGGATCCGACGAGGTCCCACGCCTCAGTCTACGCCAGAACGCCTCCAGACCTCGGGTTCGCTTTCGGCGAGCTTCGGCATGCCACGCTTCTGTCTGCTGCGCAGGCGCGGACGGTCAACGGTCAGTGCGTTCGGACCCAGTA
>JAYTZB010000226.1:0-5980 GCA_043742085.1 Polyangiaceae bacterium | reverse complement strand
CGCGTGAGCGCGAGCCCGCCCCCGCGACGGTCGCTCGTCAAGACGTCGCTGCTGCTCTTGCCGATGCACGTCGTCTTCCGCGGAGGCGAGGCGCTGCTGCCGCTCCTCCTCGCGATGTGGTTCGGGCGCAGCGACGCCACCGACGTCTACTACTTCGCCTGGGCGGTGTTCGCGCTCGCCGGCTCGCTCGTCTTCTCGGCCTACGTCGACTCCGCGGTCATTCCCGTGATGGCGGAGGTGAGGCTCGAGACGCCGAAGGATTGGTCACGCGTCACGGGGTCGCTCCTCGCGCACACGCTCGCGCTCGCCTCCGTCTTGGCGGTGGGCGTCGGTCTCCTCGCGCTCGGCTGGTTCCGTTTTCGCTATTCGGGCGCCGCGTTCCAGCTTGCCGCGACGATGGTGCCGCTCTTCTCGCTCTATCTCGTGTCGCTCACCGTCAAGACGTTCTTCGTCGCCATCCTCAACTCCGAGCATCGCTTCTTCGCGTATCCGGTAGCGAGCTTCATCGGCACCGTCGTCACCATCGGCCTCATCGCCATGCTGCGTGGCTCGCTCGGCATCCTCGCCGTTCCGCTGGCGTCGCTGAGCGGTGAGCTCGTCGCGATCGGCTTTCTCGCGTACACGCTCTTCGGCGCGCTCGAGCTGCGCATGATGCTCACGTTCGACCGCCCCGACGCGGTGAAGAAGTTCGCGCGTCTCGTGGCGTACGACGTGGCCGGCGGCGCGGTCACGCGGGTCAATCCGGTGCTCGATCAGCTCATGGCCGGCCTCGCCGGCGTGGTGGGCGGCGGGACGCTGCTCCGCTACTCGTACGACGTCTCGTCGCTGCCCACGTCACTCGTGCAGGCGAGCCTGTTGTCCGTCCTCCTCTCGCACCTCTCGGAGGACTTCGCGGCGCGCGACTACGTCAAGCTGCGGCGCACCGTGATCCGCGCGCTCGTCTACGTGTGCGGGATCCTCGTCGTGGTGAGCGCGCTGCTCTATCTCGTGCGGACTCCGCTGCTGCGGTTCGTGTTCTTGCGCGGCGACATGGATGCCGACGGCGTCGATCGCATGGCGCGGATCTTCCCGTACCACCTCCTCGGCCTCGCGCCGTTCGGCGCGCTTCTCGTGCTCGCTCGCGCGCACGTCGCGATGAAGAACACGTCGATCATGCTCGGCATGGGCGTGCTGAACGCAGGGCTGAATGCCGTGCTTAATGTGCTATTTTTACGGCTGATCGGCCTCGAGGGCATCGCGCTGGCGACGTCGTGCATGCACCTCGCGGTGGCGCTCGTGTTCTGGCTTCGCTTCGATGCGAAGCTGCAGGAGACGAAGCGCCTCGTGACCTGACGTGCGGCGGAACGACGACCTAGCGACCGACGACGCGCAGGAGCTCGTCCTGGAGGCGCTTTGCATGCGCGCGCGAGTCGAAGTGCTCGACCGCTCGCCGGCGCGCCGCCTCACCGTGCGCGCGGCGCAGCGAAGGCTCGGTCGCGTAACGGACGAACGCGCTCGCGAGCCCCTCGACGTCTGGCGGGTTGCCGCGAACGAGGAGACCGTTGGTGCCGTCCTGGATCATCTCCGGGATGCCGCCGACGTCGAACGCGATGACCGGCTTGCCGAACGACATGGCCTCGATGACGGCGCGCGGCAGCGGATCCTCGTAGACGCTGGGCACCACCTCGACGGAGAAGTCGTTCACGAACGCCTTCACGTCGGGACGATAGCCGATGAACGAGAACGTCCCGTCGAGCCCGAGCTTCTTCACCTCGGCGCGGCACTCCTCGAGGTGATCGGGACGCATGTCGCTCGGCGTGTCGCCGAGGACCACGAAGCGCGTCTTGGCGCGCACGTCCGCGGGCAGGCGATCGATGGCGATGCGTGCGGCGCGGACCATCTCGAGGAAGCCTTTTCGCGGGAGGATCCGGCCGTGGCTGCCGAAGACGATGGTGTCGTCGTCGAAGCCCAGCTCCTTGCGAAGGAGGCGGCCCGCAGCCTCGGGCGCGAACTCGTCGGTGTCGATCGCGTCGTGGACGACGCGGACCTTCTCCTTCACGTGCGCGAACTGCTTGGCGATGGGCTTCGACACGCAGAGGATGGCGCGCACGCCCTCCGACGCAGCGAGCCGTGCGTGCAGCGCCTCAATGGGGCGCGCCACCTCGGGATAGAACGCGTGCCACACCACAGGCACGTCGGTCATGCGGGCGATGGCACCGCCTGCGAAATTCGCGGTGGTGCCGTTGCAGAAGACCACCTCGGCGCCGGTGCTCTTGACGAGCGACAGGAGCTCGAAGACCGCCGATGTACCGCGCGCCACGTTGCCGACGGCGCGGAGGGCACGCAGCGCGAGCGGCGCGTCGAAGTCGGCGCGATCCATGGCGCGGCTCCACGGCTCGACGGCGTTCTCGACGAGGTTCGGCAGGTAATGCAGCTCGTCGACGACCTTGCCACCGGTCAGTAAATCGCTGACGACGCCCTGCCTCGGCACGATCACCGTGCGCCGGATGAGCGCGGGATCGAGAAACTTGAGGATGTAGAAGAGCGTCCGCCCCGGGCCACCGTTGCGCGACGTGTCGTTCACAAACAGCGCTCGCACGGGACGGCTCATCGTGTACTGCCTTGCTCGACTCGCTCGAAGATCCGGATATCTTCCGCGGTGCTACTATGAATCGGGTAGCGCGGCCACACGCTGCTCTCCAGCTTCGAGAGGTGCGAGAGGCGGTAGCCGATGGTCCCCGCGCCGAGGCCGTGGAAATACGCGCGCGTTCTCTGGTCGTGCTGGCGCTCGGCCTGCTGGGGCGCGATGACCTGACCGGGCGGCGCCTCCTCCATGAAATAACGCCAGGCCCAGGCATTCGTCACGATCACGAAGCGCGGTTTGCGCGCCTCGATGTCGGCGAACTCGGTCTCGACCTCCACCACGTTCGGCAACGGATTGCGCGTCGCGAGCGGCGTGAGATCGATGCGCTCGACGCGCGCTTGCGGAGGCATGCGCGGGAGATACGCATTCGCGCCGTAGATCTCGATGAGGTCACCGGGCCGCGTGTTCTCGGCGAGCCAGGCCTCGGTGTCGTAGCGCGGATCGAGCAGCAGCATCGCATCGACGTCGGCACAGACGAAGAGCGCCCACGCGAGCATGCTGCCCACGAGACCGAGCGCGACGCCTCGTAGCGGCCGCGTCTGCCAGCGCTCGAGCAACCAGTCGAACGCGACGCCGGCATAGACCGCGAGCAGCAGCATCTCGGGCATCGCGAAGCGATGCTCGGTGCGACGTGCCGTCATGTTGAAGCAGACGACGAACGAGAGCGCGCCGAAGAGCGGCACCAGCCCGGCGGCGAGCTTCGCGCTCGAGCCGCGTGACCCGCGCGTGGTCGCGACATGAGCCCCGAGCCCGGCGATCGCGGCCGCCGCGAAGGGCCACGGATAGAAGCGATCGAAGCCGACCGCGAGCGACTTCACGATCTCGAAGCGCCCCGCCCACGTCGCCGCGTAGTACGCGTGGTTCTGGCTCGCGGGCCCGAGCAAGAAGTGGATCCGAGCCTTGAATCCCGAGGGATTCGTGACGGCTCCGCTCACGAGCAGGAAGAGCGCAGCCGCGATGGCGAAGCCGATCGCGAGCTGTCGCACGATCGCTCCGCGTCGCGCGCGCGCCTCGCGATCGAGCGCGAACCACCCCGCAACGGCCAGCGGAAAGCCGAGCATGAAGACCGCGTAGGCCTGGTCCTTCGTGCCGACCGCCAGCGCTCCGAGGAGCAGCGCGCGACGGAACCGGCGAGGCTCGTGGCGCACCATCGCGCGCACCGTCTCGAGCAGCGCGAAGCACGCCCAGAACAGGTACGGGACGTCGAGGTTGCTGGTGTGCGCGTAGTACGTGAGCGGCGCGTTCACCGCGATGACGAGCGCGACGAGCAGCGACGCGCGCTTGCCCCACACCTCGTCGGCGAGCTTCGCGAGGAAGTAGATGATCCCGATCGCCATGGCCTCGCTGACGAGACGCGCGACCACCGTGAGGATGGTCATCGTCGGGACCTGGATCATCGCAGGGATGACGTCGCCGGGCGCCAGCGACGGAGCGCGTGCGAGCGCGACGGCCCAGGCCGGGGAGGTGAGCAGCGAGAGCGCGAGCAGGTGCACCGGCGGATACGTGAAGTAGTGGCCGGGCAGGTACGTCTCGTACGTTCCGACCAGGAAATCGCGGGGCGCGATGCCGTCGTCCTCCCACGCATCGGAGGCGGGCATGCCCCACGCGATCCCGATGATGTGGAGGACGAGGGCTGCGCCCAGGATCCACGCGAGCGGCGACGAGCGAGCCTGCCGGAGGAGCCCGTAAATTCGCCCTTTCATGCGTCCTGCAGCGCCGCGGACGTGCGCCGACGCGGGCCCGCGGCGACGAGCTCCTCGTAGACGGCGCGATAGCCTCCGCACATCGTCTCGATCCGACAGCGGTCTTCGATGAACCTGCGTCCCGCGACGCCGAAGCGGCGTGCTCGTTCGCGGTCGCTCGCGGCCTCTGCGAGCGCAGTCGCGAGCGATCCTGCGCTGCGCTCGGGGACGAGCCAACCGGTCTTGCCGTCCTGCACGATCTCGGGGAGGCCGCCGCCCGCGAAGCCGACCACGGGGCGCTCCATGGCGAGCGCCTCCAGCACCGAGAGGCCGAGCGGCTCCTCGCGCGACGCGTTGACCACGGCGTCGGCGTCGGCGACTGCGGCGCGCGGATCCGCCAGATAGCCCAGAAAACGCACGCGATCGGCGACGCCGATGTCGCGCGCGATCTGCTCGAGCCGCGCGCGCTCGCTGCCGTCTCCGACGATGTCGACCGCGAAGCCCTTCGAACGTCCCGCGGCCTCGATGACGAGGTCGACGCCCTTCCACGGCTCCAGCCGGCACACGACCGCGAACGTGAACGGTCGCTCGGCCGCGGTCGCGCTCTCCGGGCGTGGCGAGAAGTAGTCCGCGTCGACGCCGTTCAGGACGACGCGCAAGCGAGGCGCGATGCCGGGCACCGCGCGCGTGACCCAGTCGGCGACGTACTGGCTGATGGCGACGCTGCGGTCGACGCGCGCGAGCGACCAGCGCGTGAACGACCGGGTGCTCGCGTCGATGAAGTACTGCACGTGGTGCTCGGTGCGGATGATCGGGACGCCCGCACGCAGCGCGGCGCGCGTGCCGAGGACGTGCGAGCCGAACGTGTGGAGATGGGCCACGCTCGCGCGCTCGTCCTTCAACACGCCCGCGAGCCAGGCCACGTCACTCGGCCCCAGCGAACGCCAGAGATAGGCGATGGGGTTCTCGCGCACCGGGCCGCGATCGCGAATGGAGAGGCCGTTCTTCTCGAACATCGCGGCGAGCTTGCGGTTGGGAGTGAGCAGCGCAACGACGTGCTCGGCGCCGCTCTCCTCCGGACGCGACGCGAGATCGACGAGGAGCCGCTCCGCTCCTCCGATGTCGCCCGCCACGACCACATGCACGACGCGCAATCCCGACTCGCGCGCCATCACACCTCGGCGTGGCGCAGGGGTCGATGGCGATGGGACATGCGTGAAACCACGGGGCCGCGTACCGCAGCGCGAATACCCGTGTCAAGGAGCCCTCCGCCCGGTTTTGGGCCGGTTCGCGCAGGAGCGCGTGTGGTACCCTCTCGCGCGATGCGTTCGGGCCGCCTCGGCGCTGTCGTGCTGCTGGTCGCAGTGGTGCTGGTGATGGGCATCCTCGCGATGGTCTTACGGATTGTGGCGCCCGCTCCGCCCCCCGCACACCTCGCTGCGCGCGCCCCGTTCGGCCCGGCGCTCACGAAGCGACTCGCCCTGATCGTGCTCGACGGCGTGCGCTTCGACGTCGCGACCGACGGCCGTCGCATGCCTCTCCTCGCGGAGCGATTTCGCTCGCACGCGGGCGCTGAGCTCTGGGCGGAGCCCATCTCGATGACCGCGTCGGCGGCGACGGTGTTCGGCACCGGCGCCCATGCTGATCTCAGCCTTGCGATTCGCAACGAGACCGC
>JAYTZB010000225.1:0-4402 GCA_043742085.1 Polyangiaceae bacterium | reverse complement strand
TCGTTGGTGCCCTCCTGGTCGTTCGTCTCGCTGAGCCCGGAGAAGCGTGGGACGAGAACGCCGCCGATGACGCCGATCACCGAGCTCGCGATGCTGGCGAGCCGGGCGCCGAGCCCGAAGATGGCGATGCTCTTCGGGCTATCGGGCAGGAAATATCCGATGACGCCGGCGTCGAGCTGGAACAGCACGATGTCCGCGACGAGCATGATCGAGACGGCGACGCCGATGCCGGCGATCTTGCGCACCATGTTGCGCCGGGCCCGCAGTGGATTGATGTGCCTTGCCGCCGGAGAGACGATCATGGACGCGACGAGCACGAGGACGAGCCGTACCAGCGTCTCGGCGAGCGTGAGGAACGCGAGCGTCTCGTAGGAGAGGCCGCGCGTGTACGCGCAGTAGATGACCAGCCCGAACTTGAACGTCGAGTAGGTCGCGATCTCGATGACGTCGTAGACGTAGTAGAGCGACCGCATGCGGAGCGTCGCGACGAAGGGCCGGAAGAACATCTCGATGGCGACCGCGCCGCCGAGCATGAGGATCACGTTCTTCTGATCGCTCGCGACGCCCGGATAGAGCCGCGGCATGATGCCGATGAGCGCGAACGTTCCGACCAGCGCGGTGATGCCTACCGCCATGAAGATCGCCGCGGAGGTGTTCAGCGCGCTCGCGAGGTCTTCCTTGTCACCGCGCTCGTGCGCGCCCGCCGCGAATTTCACGGTCCCGGTCGTGGCGCCGAGATCGAGGAAGCGCATGTACCCGATGAACGAGTTGATGAGCAGCCACCCTCCGTAGGCGGCGTCTCCGAGCGAATGAAGAACGGCCGGGGTGACGATGAGCGAGCCGGACATCGCGATCAGCGTGTTCAGCTGACCGACGACGACGTTGGCGAGGTGCCTCACTCTCGACAAGATCGGTCGATGGTACCACTGCCGAACGACGTCACGTCACCAGGCTTGTCGTCGCGATGCGGCTGTCAATGCGAGACGCAGTCTCAGCTGCGAGGTGTCCTCACCGAAGCTCATTCCGATGCGCCGCACGTCGAAAGGATCGATGCGATCGGGGAGATTCACGCCGCCGTAGTTGGTGAACGCACAGCGATAGCCCGCGTCCCTCGCGTAGCGCATCGTGTCCCGCGAGAACGAGGTCGGCTTGCCGACCGGATACGCGAGGGACTCGACGACGAGCGACTTGTCCTGGAGCAACGCGCGCGAGTCGCGGCACTCCTTCTGCTGCTCGTCGCCGGACAGCGTGGCGAGGATGTTGTGGCTGTGCGTGTGGGAGCCGATGGCCATTCCGCCGCGCTGCATCTCCGCCGCCTCGTCCCAGTCGAGGAACTGGCGCTCCGGGGCCTCGGCGGGGAGGCTCGCTCCGCAGGCCTTCTCGACCGCAGCGAGGTAGGGGGCGAGCTCGACGCTCTCGGCGCGCGTGTACGCTCGAAGCACGCTCACGATCGCGGAGTCGACGTCGTCAGGGTCGACCTTCACCACGAGGCGCTGGGGATAGTCGAGGACCAGCTCGGTCTTCTCGGTGCGTCGCACGAGGAACGCCACCTGATCCCACCAGGGCAGATGGCGGCTTCCCACGTAGTGCGTGGGGAGGAAGAAGGTGGCGGCGAGGCCGTGCGACTTCAGGATCGGAAACGCCGCCTCGTAATTGTCGAGATAGCCGTCGTCGAAGGTGATGCCGACGCGGAAGCTCTTCACCTTGTGGGGGTGCTCGATCAGATCGAAGAGCTCCTCCGGACCCGCGACGTCATGCTGCTTGCGCAGCATGCTCATCTGGTCGTCGAACTCCTCGGGCGTCGCCTCGATCACCGCCTTGTCGTAGGCGAATTTCTCGGGCGACTTGATGCGGTGGTAGACGAGGACCGCGAGGCACGGCCGCGAGGCGAGCCGCTCCAGCAGCGGCGTGAGCCGTAGCTTCGAGGCAAGGCGGGTGGCGAGGAGCCGGCGGTTCATCTTCTGGCGCTCTCGACGCAGCGACCGCTACGCGGAGGCCGTCTCCCGGCGGATGCCTTCGCGGACGCCGACGCGCGGCTTCCAGTCGAGGAGGACGCGCGCGCGATCGCTCTCGCAGTGGAGCCGAGCGAGCGCCGACTGCAGGCGATACAGCGCGATGGGAGAGGGACGACCCAGCGCGCCGAGCGGGAGCTCGCTCAGCTTGCCGAGCGCGAACACCACGTTGCGCGGGACCTTGATCACGGAGGCGCCGCCGCCCGCCAGGCCGAGCACCTCGGTCTGCGTGAGCTGCGCGTCGTCGATGATGTGGATGATCTCGCCGTGCGTGAGCTTCTTGCTCATCGAGGCGACGATCGCGTCGACCACGTCGTCGATGTAGACGAGCGGCAGCTCCAGCGTGCCGTCGCCGAGGATGAGCCACTTCGCGCCTGCGCGTCGTGCGACCGCGCCGTTCACGAGCGCGATGCCGCCGCCGAAGATCTGCCCCGGACGCAGGATGACGCACGGAAGGCCTTGTTTTGCGGCCTCGCTGACCTTGCGCTCCGCTTCGAGCTTCGCGCGCGTGTATGCGCCTCGCTCGTCGGCGCGCGGTTCGAGCGCGGCGTTCTCGGCCACGACGGGGATGCCGCTCGAGCCGGCCCAGTCGACGACCGACATCGAGGAGACGTGCACGAGCTGCTCGATGCCGTGCTTCTTGCACGCATCGATGACGTTCTGCGTGCCGACCACGGTGCCGCCGAGATGCTCGGGCCAGCCGCCCTTCATCGAGGCGCCGACGTGGATGACGGTCTTCGCTCCGCGGACGGCGCGGTCGACGGCCACGGGATCGCCGAGGTTGCCGAAGCAGTACTCGACCCCAGCGATCGGACGCTCCGGCACGCGGCGCACGAAGACGCGGAGCTTCTTGCCGTCGGCGAGCAGGCGCTTCACGAGCGCGGAGCCGAGCGAGCCCGAAGCACCCGTGACCACGATCGGGATCTCGTCGGCGAGCGGAAACTTCGCGACGCGGGCCGCCTGATCGGCCTCGGCCGCGCGGGCCACCTGCTCGACGAACGGGATGATCGCGATGGCGTCGTCGGCGGTGACCGGCGGAGGCGTGCCCGCCTCGAGGCTGCGATAGAACGCGGCGACGAGGTCACGCAGGCCCTGATACGCGCGGACGTCCTTGCGAACGAACTTCCACACGCCCACCGGCACGTCGATGAGCGGCTGGATCGAGTCGGTGAACGCATTGAGCAGACGCTCGGCGGCCTTGGGCAGCGGCGTGGAGCTGCGCTTGCCGTGGAACATCGCGAAGAGATCGACGCGCAACACCGCCTTGGTGCCGTGGATGATCATCTGGCTCTGCATCGGCTTCACGTTCCACGTGAGCTGGAACTGACCGAGCCCACGCTTGCAGCGAACGAGCGTGCGCCACTCGTCGAACGCGAGGTTGGGGTCGCCGCCGAGGCTTCGCCAGTTGCCCTCGACGGTCTCGACCGGTCCGAGCAGCGCTTGCAGCAAGTACATGCAGTGAACGGCGAGGTCTCGATACGCGTAGCCCGCAGAGCGGTACCACGGCGGGAGCGGACCGCCTTCGTACGGCGGATATTCCGAGCCGCGCAGGATGTCGACGGAGACGACGGTCCCGAGCTTGCCCGCGCGCACCGCGTCGAGCGCGCGCTTCACCTGCGGATCGAAGAGGAGCGAATGGTTCACGCAGACGGTGAGGCCCTTCTTCTTCGCGAGCTCGGCGATCTTCCGGCCTTCGTCGGCGTCCTCCGAGATGGGCTTCTCGACGAGCACGTGACACCCGCGCTCGAGCGCGGCGAGCGCGACCGGGACGTGCGCCGACGGCGGCGTCAGCACGTGGATGACGTTTGCGCCCGCCGCGACGAGCGCATCGAGGGAAGGGAACGTCTTCACGTTCAGCTTCTTCGCGGTCATCTCCGCGCGCTTTGGATCCAGATCCGTCACCCCCACCAGCTCGACGAGCCCGGGGAGCGCGTTGACTGCATGAATGTGGAACTCGCTGATGTTTCCGGCTCCGACCATGCCGGCCCGAAAGCGTGCGCTCGTCATCTTCACCCTCGTGGATGTTTCGTTCTAGCAACGTCGTCGACGATGCGGGAGACCGAAGCAACTCGATTCGGCCACGTTTCTGCCGCCATCGCGGCGGATCGCTCGCGCCGCAGGGCCGGCGTATCGCTCGCCAGTGCCTGGTCGATGGCGGCGACGAACTCGTCGCCCGTCTCGGCGATCGCGCACCAGTGGCCGTAGCGTCGCACCTCGGGCACCGCGGTGGAGACCACCGGCAGTCCCGCCGACAGGTACTCGCGCAGCTTGATCGGGTTGACGAACTTCATGCGCTCGTCGATGCGGTACGGAATGATGCCGACGCTCATCCCCTTGCAGTACGCGGGCAGCGTGTCGTGCGACTTGCGGCCGAGGAGGTGCACGTTCGC
>JAYTZB010000224.1:0-1634 GCA_043742085.1 Polyangiaceae bacterium | reverse complement strand
GTGGAGAACGCTGCGAAGTACGGCGGCGATCCCACGCGCATCGTGCTCGCCGGCGAGTCAGCGGGCGCAAACCTCGCCGCGAGCCTCGCCGTCACGCTCGCCTACGAGCGCGAGGAGCCGTTCGCGCGCGCTGCGTATGCAACGGGCGTGGTCCCCAGGGCGGTGGTACCCGCGTGCGGCGTTCTCCAGGTGAGCGACATGGCGCGCCTGCGGCGACGGAAGCCAGGGATGTCGTCGTTCATCGCCGACCGTCTCGCGGAGGTCGAGTCCGCCTATCTCGGCGCGGATGCGGCGACGTGCTCACGCGACCTCGCCGATCCGCTGCTCGTGTTCGAGCGAGGCGAGACCCCCTCGCGTCCCATTCCGCCGTTCTTCTTGCCGGTCGGCACGCGTGATCCGCTGTTGCCCGATACGAGGCGCATGGCGATCGCGCTCCGGAACATGGGCGCCCTTGCGGTCGATGCGTATTACCCCGGCGAGCTCCACGCCTTCCATGCGCTCGTGATGCGAGCGAGCGCGCGGAGGTGCTGGCGCGACACGTTCGCGTTCCTCGACCAGCACGTGCCCGAGCCGGGAGCCCGCGCGCCGGGGGAGACCGCGCTCGTCAGCCCGTGACCTTGCCCCACGGGGTTCCCGAGCCGGATTCCTTGAGGCGAAAGCGGGCGACGCTCAGCGCGTCGAGGCGCTCGCGAAGGCAGGGCGCGCAGGCGAACTGACCGCCGGTGAGCGAGGCGGAGGACTCCACGTCGCGGCCGCACAACGTGCAGCGAGCGACGGTGCGAGCGTCGATCGTCACTTCCCCGCCGATGATGCGGCCTCCTTCGGTCACGTGGACGTCGATCGCGGCAATCATCGGTTCTCCTCGTTCGCTCTGCTCACACGCTCTCGACGAGGTGGAGTGCGCCGGAGGATCGCTTCGCGGCGGTCGGGTGGCAAGTGGCAAGGGCCAAGGGCAACAGGGAGGGCGGGCGACCGCCGGCGGGCGCTCCACGTCCGAAAATGCCACGGACGATCGACTGGCTGAGCCGTGCAAGTGGATCTATTCCATGGGGATGGTCCAGCCGCGGGCAGGGGCGCTCGTCCTCGTGGTCGATGACGACTGCGATCACCTCCTCATGCTCGAAGCGCTGCTCGATGCGGCCGGCTACACGGTCATCACGGCGACGTCGTGTGCAGAGGGCCGCGCGCTCCTGAACGAGCGCGAGATCGACGCGCTCGTCGCGGACTTCAGCCTCGGCGACGGCACCGCGTCGGACCTGCTGCGCGATCTCGGATCTCGTCGGCCGCGGGTCGCGCTGGTCCTCTCGGGCTTCGATGCGAGCGAGGACGTCACGCGAACGCTGGACGCCGGCTTCGACGCGCATCTCGTGAAGCCGACGTCGATCGACGTCCTGCGCGAGACGCTCGCGGAGGGCCTGCGCAGGTCGCCGAGCGGCGTCCGTCTGGCGAGCCTTCGCTCTGACAGCGTCCCGACCGCAGAGGCGACCGGCACCAGCGACGCGACGGCCGCGAAGCGACGCTGACCTTCGCGCGCAGCGCTGTGCTACGGCGAGGCCAGCATGTCTCCTCGCGCACGACTCTTCTCGCTGAGCCTCGTGCTCTTGCCGCTCTTGCCGCTTGCCGTGGTGGTCTCG
>JAYTZB010000223.1:0-4464 GCA_043742085.1 Polyangiaceae bacterium | reverse complement strand
GCACCGCGCAGGCTGTGCGTGGCGATGATCACCACGATGATGACCGCTCCGAAGGACACGAACGTCGCCACTGGAGCGTCGCGCGTCATCGAGCGAATGAGCTCGGCGTAGCGGGTGGAGCTACTCGCGGTGTGCACGAGCGTTCCGTCAGGCAAGACGACGTTGTCGGTGGTCTTGGCGATTCGCAATACCGTGCGTCCGTTGGAGAAACCGATATCGGTCCTGAACTGCACGTACATCAGCGTGCCGATGGTGCCGTCGATCTCCTCGAATTTGCGACGGAGAATGTCGGGCAGGTCCTTGGGCTGGATCGCGGTCAGCGTCTCGGGCGGACGGAGGTCCTCGAGATCTGCACGTTCCTGCGCGCTCATGTCGAAGAGCACGCGCTCGGTGAGGCGGCTCCGGATGCGCTCGAGCACGTCGAGCTTCTTCTTCTGGAGCTCGTCGTCGCCCGGGAGCAGGCTGTCGACCGTCTTGATGTCGACGATCAGCCGCCCTTGCTGGTCGTTCTTGTCGTTCTCGAGGATCTGCGAGCGAACCGCGTCGGCCTGACCAGGGTGGTCGACGAGGATGCGCGCGCCGGCGATATTCAGCTTGCGCCCGAAGATCTTGTCTGCTTTTCCCGACCACTCGTTGGCACCGCCGACGTGGCGCGTGCCCTTCGAGCCGAGCTTGTCGAAGTCGTATTCCCAGGGATCCTGGACGTACGTGGGAATCTTGGCGAAGAGGACGATCGTGATCAGCGTCGCGATGGCGAGGATCGCCCAGCGATAGCGCTCGGTGAAGCGCGCCAGGAATCCGGTGAGGAAGCCCTGACTGTCGTCCGCACGCACGCGCGGCAGGCTCTCGCGCATCCACGGCGGCAAGCGGGCCTGCGCGCGTTCGATGAGCGTGATCAGCGCGGGAACGAGGGGAATCATCCAGAGCCACACGAACAGCATCCCCACGAAGCCGATGGTGCCGAACTGGCTGAATCCGCGGGACCGCGTGATGGTCAGTGAGCCATAGGCAATCGCAGCAACGCTCGCGCCGAGCAGCTCTGCGCGCATCGAGTTCCAGACGGCATTGCGTCGCGCGTCCTCGGGCTCCTGGCCGCGCGCGCGGAACTCGCGATAGCGCGACAGGAGCACGATTGGATAATTGATGCCGTTACCGAGAATGATGGCGCCCAGAAATGCGCCGGCGGTATTCACATATCCGTAGCGAAGCATCGCAAACGCGTAGGCGGAGCCGACTCCCAGCAGCGCGGGCAGCGCAATGACCAGGATTGACCAGGGTGACCGGTAATACCAAATCACGCCGCCGAGGATGAGCACGAGCGCGAGCGCCGAGGCCCATACCGCCTCCGAGATGATCGAGCGCTTCTCCTCGACGGCGTTCGGGATGTCGCCCGCGAGGCCGACCCGCATCTGCGGGTGGTAGGCGGCCGGCTTGAGGTCCCTCACGATCTGACGTGCGCGGTCGTGGAGGATGTCGCTCGCGCCCTCGCCCGTGCCGGTCGTCAGCGTGATGATCCGGAGCGCGGCCATCGTGCCGTCGTCGGTCTCGAAGTAGCCGCGCGGGAAGTCGTCGTGCTTGTCGGCGTCGGCCTTCCAGCGCGTGCGGAACTCGTTCATTCCCAGCGCGGGCTTCTTCGCGTTCTTGTCGGCGCCGGCATCGTACGCACCGCCGTCGGAGACCGCCATGGCCGCGGGCGCACCGCCGTCGGAGGTGCCGGCATCAGCGGCGAGCGCGGGGGCGTCGTCGTCCAGGTCGTCGACCATCCCGCTCTTGATGGCGATCTGGCGATCGAGCGTTCGATCCGCGTCCTCGAGGTCCTTGAGGTCCGCGTAGAGCCACTTGTTGTCCTCGTAGAATTTGTGGACGTCCTTGGTCCCGTGCTCGATGTAGCTGATGACCTTCGGGCCGCAGCGCGCCTTGCACGCAGCGTCGGTGCCGCACGGCTTCAGGCAGGCCTCGTGCTCGGCGTCGATGGCGGCGACCTTCTGGTAGGCGTCGTCGATGTAGCGCTCGTTCGCGAGGCGGTCCGGCGACTCGGCGATGACGATCAGGCTCGCGCCGCCGCCGACCCGCCCCAGCTGCCGCTCGTACGCCTGATAGCCCGGCGTGTCCTTGGGAACGAGGTCGAGGAAATCGGTATGAGCCTCGAGGTGCGAGCCGTACCACCAGCAACTGCCGCCGATCAGGAGCGCGATCGCGAGCACGATCCAGGGCGATCGGTTCGCGAAGGTGACGATGGCATTGAGGGCGTTCTTTACACGCTCAGACATGGGCCGATGCCTCACGAAGGGAATGCCGTGCGGCCGCGAGCCCGATCGCCGTGGCGGTCGCGACGATGAGAAGCGCGAGAAGCACGTGCGGAAGCTCGCTCGTCACCCATACGGGCGTCCAGAAGGAACGCCGCGCGGCTTCGAGTGACGCGACCAGCACCGTAGCGCGAAGTGCGTAGAGAGCGACGAGACTGCGGAGCGCGAGCAGGCGCATGGACGTCGGGAGAGGAAGGAGCAGGCCGAAGAGCAGGAAGCCGCGAGCCACCGCATACTTGTAGACCAACGCGAAGACGATGCGCGCCATCGAGACGTCGGCGTCGCGAAACGCACCGGCCCCGAAATCGAAATGCATGAAATGCAGGCCGAGCTGGAGGCCCGCGGACTGCACGTAGCCCCAGGCGAACGCGAACGAAACGAGGCTCAGCGCGAGGACGCGAAACGAGCGCGGCGCGTAGCGGGAGCCGGCGGCCGAGGACGGGCCTTCGCCCTGACCTTCGCCTTCGCCCTCGCCTTCGCCCGCGAGGCGCCTGGCGACGGCCTCGCCAAAGGCAACGGCGACCAGGTAGCTCGCGAAGAAGAGGGGGACCTCGAGGTCGCGCGAGACCCAGGCGTACGAGCCGAAGGCGAGCAGCTCGGCGTACGCGCGCTGCTTGCGACGGATCGCGACCGCAGCGAGGACGGCGAGCGCGGCCCACCCGACGAGACACACCGGCGCCGGCGCAACGCGACGAAGCTCGAGCGCCAGCGCGGCCAGCACTGTGCACGCGATGGTGCCGACCAGCGGCGGCCGGAGGCGCACGTAGCGGACGGCGGCAAACGCGACGAGGCTCCCGGCGGCGAGCGCGAGCTGGAGTCCCGTGGCGTTCTGGAGCCAGTTGGGGACGAAGTTCCCGGCGTCGATGCAGACCACGGCGAGGGCGACGACCGCCGGCCACGAGATGAGGCGACTCCCGGCGAGCGTGCGCATCGAGCGGGCGGGCCTGCCAGCGCTCGCGCGAAGGCTGCGCTTCAGCACGAACCCGACGAGGACCACCGAGAGCACGTAGGCCTCGATCAGCGCCGAATGCGTCTCTGTGAGCACGAGGACACCAGGCAAGAGCACCGACGCCAGGAGCGGCGCGCGATCGAGCAGGCGGCTCGTCGACACCGGGCGAATGACCCACACGAGCAGAGGGCCATTGAAGACCGCGAACAGCGTGATGCGCGCCGGCGTGAGCCATGCGCCCGGCAGCTTCTCGAGGTTCGCCGTGACGAAGACGCTGAATCCAAGGGCCATGGCGAAGGCGAGCCCGCTGACCACGAGCGACCCGACCGAGATCGTCCGGAAGAAGAGCAGGAACGCCAGCACCGCCGTGAGCCCAGCGGCGAAGAGCGAGAGCCCGAAGCCGCGTCGCTGCGATGCCGCTTCTTCGGCATCGAGACGAGCGTCGAACGCGCGCGCGAGCGGAAGCGCGCTGGCGATGCGCTCGGCGGGAGGCCGCTGCGGATCGCACGCGGGAGCGACGCTCGCCGATGCGGGTGAAGGCTCCGCGCCGTCCGCGCCGTCTGCGCCGGGCCCGAGAGCGCGCGCGAGGTCGAGGACGTTCGCGCAGGCGATGGCGGCGCGCGACGTGTCGCTCACGTCGAGCCACGAGGCCAGCGGCGCACCTCGCGCGCTCCGTGGCGTCGCGACGCCGAGTAGAGCGGCCATGGTGGGCGCGAGATCGACGTCGTCGACGGGCGGAAGCGCGTGCGCGCCGGCCACGATCCCCGGCCCATAGGCGATGATCAACGTGCGGCGCTGCTCGTCGGTGTTGGAGCCGTGGATGCCGGCGAGCGTGGCACCGTGGTCGCCGACCACGATCACGGTCGTGTCACGCGGGAAGCGTTCGAGCATCGCCTCGAGCCCGGTGTCGAAGCTCTTGATGTACGCCTCGTAGACCGGGCTCGCGACGCCGAAGCCGTGCGCCATGTGATCGGGCGTCGGGAAGTGATAGACGCCGACGTCGACGGGAAGGTCGAGCGTCTGGAGCGCTTCGGCCGAGGCGAACGCCGCCGCGTCGTCGTCGAGACCGACCGCGAGACGATGAGGCTCTGCGCGCGTGACGTCCCAGCCCTTCGGGTAGAGCCCGACCCACACCTGATCGCCGACGGTGCCGGTGCGAAGGTGCGCGACGCGCGCGATCGTGAAGAGGTCCTCGAACAGCGTCGGCTG
>JAYTZB010000222.1:0-6407 GCA_043742085.1 Polyangiaceae bacterium | reverse complement strand
GCACGCGGGTCTTCTTGTCGCCGATGGGCTCGAACACGAAACGATGCTCGGCCCACAAGAGCCCGCGCACACCGCCTCGCCATGCGAGCTCGTTCGGTCGGTCCAGCTTGCTGACCTTGAGGGTGCTCGCGAGCGGCGCGCCGCTGATCTTCACCTTGAAGCGGTCGCCCGGCCGGAGCGGGGAAGGGGTACCCGAGCGGACGCGCAGGTCCAGCGCGAACGATCGCGGCATCCACGACGGCCACGAGCCGAGGTCCGCGAGCCGATCGAAGACACGTTGGGGAGGCGCGTCGATGGTCAGCGAAGCTTCGGCAACGAAAGACATCGTCCTCGAACCTCGCACGCAGGGCGGCGATCTGCACGTCCCAAGGCGCGTCGGCCCGGTCTTTGCGTTCGGGCCGACATGCGCTAAGGTCGGTTCCTCAAGAGGAGGTGGCACCGTGCCGCTTCCTGGAATCGAGAATGCTCTCTTGATGAATCGACGGAACAGGGATGCGGCGAATCGCTTTGCCGAGCGGCGTCGCCGCGAGGACGAAGCGCCGCGACTCCAGACCGAGATCGCGAAGCTCGACGGGCTCCGGCTCGATCTCGAGGAACGCCGCCCTGGCGTGGTCTCGGCCGAGGTCTCTCACATCCGTCGTGTCGTCGTCGCCAACGCGCCGGCGATGTTCGAAGTGCCGTGCAGCGACCCTTCCTGCCAGGACGGGGGCCACGACCTCACGAACAGCATCATGCGAGCACTACGAAACGGTGACGAGAAGTTCGAAGGCGAAGACACCTGCCTAGGGCAAGTGGGCAACGCCTCGTGCGAGCGCGTCCTCCGCTACATCGCCACGGCGACGTATCGGTCCTGACTCCATCGCCGCGTGAATCGTCGACCTCCTCACAATCCGGCCTCTCCGCCGGCTTCCCCCCCGGCTGACGCAAATGCGCGTCGGCCAGCTCGCGCGTCTATCGACAGCGGCGCATCGCGAGCTCCAAGTCATTCAACGGCCGTCCCCGCGGGAAATCGCGGAGACGGTCGCGCCGCAAGATCCGAGTCCAATCAAGTGAATCTAGAATCAAGGCCCCGCACGAACCGTGTCGAGGCGCTCCCCCCGCTTCCCGCTACCAGCACCATCGCCAATCCGCATCCCACCGAACGCGTTTCGGCGTTCGCCGTCCTCGGTCTCTCGGCTCCGCTCCTCAAGGCCGTGGCCTCCGAGGGCTACGAGACGCCGACCCCCATCCAGGAGCGCGCGATCCCGCACGTCCTCCAGGGGCGCGACCTTCTCGGTTGCGCGCAGACCGGCACCGGCAAGACCGCCGCGTTCGTTCTCCCGATCCTCCAGAACCTCGCCGCGCGCCCGAAGAACGGCAAGATCCGCGCGCTCGTCCTCGCGCCCACGCGTGAGCTCGCTGCGCAGATCAGCGAGCGCGCCTGGGCCTACGGCAAGAACCTCGGCCTCACCAACACCGTGATCTACGGCGGCGTCGGTCAGCGCGGTCAGGAAGACGCGCTCCGCAACAAGCCCGACATCCTCATCGCCACGCCCGGCCGCCTGCTCGATCTCATGGAGCAGGGCTACGTCCGGCTCGACGGCGTCGAGGTGCTCGTCCTCGACGAGGCCGATCGCATGCTCGACATGGGCTTCATCCACGACGTGCGCCGCATCGTTCGCGAGGTGCCGGTCAAGCGTCAGACGCTCTTCTTCTCCGCGACGATGCCGCCGGCGATCGCCGAGCTCTCGACGCGCATCCTGATCGATCCCGTTCGCGTCGAGGTGGTCCCGCAGGCGACCACCGCCGAGAAGATCGAGCAGACCGTCCACTACGTCACCAAGCGCGACAAGCGCGCGCTCCTCGAGCACGTCCTCCGCGCCGCCGGCGTCGATCGCGCGCTCGTCTTCACGCGCACCAAGCACGGCGCCAATCGCCTGGTCGAGCAGCTCGATCGCGCGAACATCCGCGCCGCCGCGATCCACGGGAACAAGTCGCAGGGCGCTCGCGAGCGCGCGCTCGAGGGCTTCAAGGCCGGCGACATCCCGGTCCTCATCGCGACCGACATCGCCGCGCGCGGCATCGACGTCGACGGCATCACGCACGTCATCAACTACGATCTCCCCGAGGTACCCGAGCAGTACGTGCACCGCATCGGTCGCACGGCGCGCGCCGGCGCCGGCGGACGCGCCATCGCCTTCTGCGACGACGACGAGCGCGGCCTCCTCAAGGACATCGAGCGCATCATCCGCCAGCGCATCCCCATGGCCGAGCCCATCGAGCTCGCGCAGGGCGTCGCTGCTTCGCTCGAACGTGCAGAACGGCCGCGGCCGCCGCTCCCGCAGCGCTCGCGCTCGGGCGGATCGTCGTCGTCCTCGCCGCACGCGTCGCCGGCGTCGCGCTTTCAAGCGCCGCGCGTGCAAAACGGCTCGCAGAGCGAGGCCCGTCCGAGTAATCTTCCGTCCGTAAATTCTTCTTCTCAAGAGGCGCGGCCCCCCCGCGCAAGTCGTCGCCGTCGTTATCGCGGCGCACGTACTTCGTGAGACCAGACCTGAGGTCTGCCTCTCGATCCTGAAAATCCCTGAGGCGGCGACCGATCACCATCGACCGCCGCGGAAAGGAACTTCATGTCCAATCCCAGCGTCAACAAGCGTCAGAAGGAACGGCAGCGGCAGGAGCGCCAGCGCGAAAAGAGCGCCAAGCGTGAGGACCGCAAGCGCGACAAGGACAACAAGCCTGTCGTGCCGGGCGGGGAGGATCCGGATATCGCCGGAATCGTCCCCGGACCGCAGGCGCCGCCCGACTGGTAGTCCCTCATCCGGGTCCGTCCAGACCCATCGAATAGGCACCCGCGCGGCTGGTTGGGTACGATGACCTCCAGCCCGTGGGAAAGGACTTCAGCGAAGACGACCAGGACGATCCGACAGAGACGGACGTCGACCTCGACTCTTCGCTGATCTCCGCCATCACCGTCACGCGCAGCGGCGACGAGCCGCTCACCGCGAACGCGACCGCGGCCTCCGGCGCTGATAGCGAGCCACGCACGCTGCAGCCGGGGCTCGCGGTGCGCGGTCTCGCGCCGTCGTCCGTTGGCCACGTGCCCGGCTCCGTCGAGCTACCGGGCGGTGCCGATGCGCATCGCGCGGACGACGGCGACGACGACAAGACGACGAACAGCATCGATGCGCGCCTGCTCGAGGCGTACAGCTCCGGCCGCAGCATCCAGCGCGTGGTGACGCAGCCGGTCGCGACGCAGCCGGTCGCGACGCTCCGCAGCCCCATCATCACGCCGAGCGAGCCGTTCCGTACGACGTCGCCGAAGATCACCGAGATGCCGGTGCCGAGCAGCGCGCAGCCCACGCCGGGTCGCGTCGCGCCGACACCCGCCGCTGGAAGACCGCCCGAGAGCGATCCCGATCTCGGCGAGCCCACGCAGAAGCGCGAGCCGTACGCGATCGACGCCGACGAGGTCTACAACGAGACGGCAACCGATGCGTTGCGAGGAGCGATCAGCGTCGATGTCGACGCCAGCGCGAACAACGCGCCGCACGGTGCGACGCTCCAGTCGGGCGGAGAGCGAAGCGAAGAGGAGGACGAGACACGGACGCGTCAGGACGTCAGCGGCGCGCTGCGCTCCCTCGACGGCGGCGCGCTCGGCTCGCTGCCTGCGGTGACGCGTGGCCTCGTCGGCCTCGACGAGGCGCGCATGGCCAGCCGCGCGTATCCGTCGAGCAGCCCGTCGGTTCCGATCGCCGCCGCGGCGGCAGCGGCGATGGCCGCAGAGCAGAGCGCGTCGGGCTCGGGCACCGGCTCC
Organism: Polyangiaceae bacterium; assembly: GCA_043742085.1. GTDB lineage: Bacteria > Myxococcota_A > Polyangia > Polyangiales > Polyangiaceae > Labilithrix. Next base: position 2,614 of record JAYTZB010000222.1, on the reverse strand, counting down.
GGCTCGGGTCCGGGAACGCCGGGCGCGACGATCCGCATGTTGTTCAACGCGTCGCTCGGAGCGGTGGCCATCGACCCCGCGCTTCGCGACACGGTCGCGCAAGAGCAGCAGTCACCGCGCGCGTTCCCGTCGTTCCCCGCGCCTCCGGCTGAGGCTCACGCTCCGCCTGCGGTCGCGCTGATGGCGGATCGGCAGCTCCGGTCGCATGCGGCGCCGCCGCCCGCTGCCACCGTGCGCCGTCCGCCGACGCCCCGCTTCGATCCGCTCGCGAGGCCGAAGCGCCGCCGCGGGCGGAAGCTCTTCTACTTCGTGCTGCTCCTCGCGGCGTTCGGCGGCGGCTTCCGCTATCGCCGTCGCATCACCCCGTGGGTGATGAAGCGCGCGCCGCCCTCGTGGGTGGCGTGGATGGCGCCCCCGCCTGCACCAGCACCGACCGTCACGGCGGACCCCACCACGAGCGCCTCCGCCTCTTCCGCTCCCGCCTCCGCGTCCGCGTCCGCGTCCGCGTCCGCCTCCGCGTCCGCCTCGTCGTCGCACCCGCCGAAGAAACGCCCGAAGCGCTGAGCGGCCTCGCCAAATGACAAGAGCCGCGTACCGTCTCTCGACGGTCGCGGCTCTTGCTCAGACGAAGACGAAGATCAGGTCTTGCGCGTGGACTTCGTGCGGTCGAACTTCTCGCGGTTCTTGTGCATCGTCACCTGGTAGGTGAATCCGGTGCCCTGGTCGCCCATGAGCGCGGACCAGTGAAGGAAGAAGTACCAGAGGCGGTACCAGCGCTCGCCGTACGCCTTGATGACCGCTTCCTTGTTGGAGACCCAGTTGTCTCGCCACGCGCGGAGCGTGAGGATGTAGTGCGAGCTCATTCGCTCGACGTCCTGGATCTCGAAGCCGGCGTTCTCCGCCGCGCGGAGCATGCCCGAGACGGGGAGGCTCGCGTCGGCGCCCGGGAAGATGTAGCGCGCCATGAAGAGCGCCCAGATGAGGTCCTCGGGGCGGAGCGAGAGCGCCGTGAACGGGTTCTGCGGGCTGTTGAGGCCGCGGATGCCGGTCCACTGGAGCACGAAGAGCCCGTCGTCCTCGAGAAGGTCGTGGACCTTCGCGAAGTACGTGTCGAGGTTCTTGATGCCGACGTGCTCGACCATCTCGAGGCTGACGATCTTGTCGAACGTGCCGCGGACGTTGCGGTAGTCGCAGACCTCGACCTTGGCGAGGTTCTCGACGCCGTACTTCTTGATGCGGTCGGTGCCGAAGTCGACCTGCTCCTGAGCGAGCGTGACGCCGCGGGTCTTCGCGCCGAACTCACGCGCTGCGCGAGCGACGAAGGTTCCCCAGCCGCAGCCGATGTCGAGGAGGGTCTCGCCCTTCTTCAGCTCGAGCTTCTCGCAGCAGCGATCGATCTTCTTGTACTGCGCGTCCTCGAGCGAGGTCTCGGGCGTCTCGTACCAGGCGGCCGTGTAGACCATCGCCTCGCCGAGGCACCAGCCGAAGAAGTCGTTTCCTCGGTTGTAGTGCTCGCCGACGATGCGGCTGTCCTGGCTCTTCGAGTGGATCAGAGCCTCGGGGAAGAAGTTGGTCGCCGCCCACTTGAAGTGGCCGGGCGTCAGCTTGAACGACACGAGGTTGTGTCGCGCGTTGAAGAACGCGTCCCACTTGTCCGCGGGGATGTCGATCCGGCTCTCGATGTACGCCTCGTAGAGATCGGACATCGGCACCGCCTTGCCCGACCACTTGTCGGCGAGCGTGCGGTCGTTGAAGGTGATGAAGTCGCTGAGGTTCTTGGAACCCGTGGCGCCGGGCACGCCCTTGATGGACGACTCCGGACCCTCGGAAAGGTTCTTGGGCTCAGACGACTGGGGGCGGAAAGCGTGAACGGTCAATGGAAATCCCTCCGGCTGACGGGTGCGCGGGTTCTACGTGCGAGTGACCCTCGGCGCAAGCGCACATGGTGATGTGAACTCGCTTTCACACGTAAAAGGCGGTGGGAAGGGGCCTTCGCAGCCATTTCCCTGGGCAAAACGTGACCGAGTCGCGCCGCTCAGCTCTCGACCTGCGCGAGCACGAACCTGACTCGCTCGGTATCGGGGAGCTCCGCGAGCGATTCGTCCCCGACCCGCACCGTCTGGCCGCCGTGCGCGGTCTCGCGTCGAACGACGCAGCCCTGGGCGATCGGGCGCCACAGCGGATGCGCGAGCAAGAAATGGCGGACGAACCGCACCTCGATGACGAGCTTGTCGGCGTAGGCCTCGGCGAGCGTGCGACGCGCATCGAGGAGCGCCTCTTCGAGCTGACGGACGTGCTCCCGCACGCGCTTGCCGAGATCGTCGGCGGGCAGACGCAGCACCGCGCCGCCGTCGCCTCCGACGACCTCGATGGCGCCGCCGCTGCGTACGCGCACCACGAGCTCGACGCCGTCGGCCTCCCAGCGCCGCACGCCGTCGTCGTCGAGACCGAAGCGACGGAGCACCGCGAAGGGACGCTCGCCTTCGGGCACCGAGCGCGTGGAGACCGCGAGCGCGCGCTGCGCCTTCTCGCGATCGCGCCGCTTCGGGCCGGTCTCTGCCCAGTGCACGAGCCATGCGAAGGCGACGCGGCACGGTGACGTGGCGATGGCCTC
>JAYTZB010000221.1:0-1701 GCA_043742085.1 Polyangiaceae bacterium | reverse complement strand
AACGCGAGAACGTGCCTCATCTGCCGCTACCTCCTCGATCAGAGCCGCATCAGAACCGCATCATCCGGGCCCGCCGCGATTGCGTCCGAGTCCGACCGTGCAGTTGCCCGTATCACGGAACCGCGGCAGCGAGGGGAGGAGCAGCTCGTAGACGTAGTCGCCGAACGTGGTGATGGGGATCGCACCGGCATTGCGGAAGACGCCCGCATCGTCGTCGAGCTCGTACGTGCCGGCCTCGAAGGCGCCGCCGTCGCGCACCGACGCGATGGGGACCTTGCGGAGCTCGTCGAGCGTCACGTTGCCGTCGCCGTCCTGGTCGGCGTTCGCGAAGGGCTCGAAGCGCAGCGAAGCCACCGCCGCGTCGACGTCGTCACGCAGCACCGCCTCGGCCTCGATGCGGATGTCGTAGACCTCGACGGCGCTCGAGGCGAGGTGGATGCCCGGACCGGCATCTTCCTCGAGGCGACAGCTTCCGTAGCGGACGCGCGGCCGGAACATGAGACGGAAGTGCTTCGTCACCGCGCCGCGCACCGCAGTGCCCGCCATGTCGATGGCGACGCCGCCCAGCGGCACGTAGGGATCTCCGCCGGGCGTGCGGAGCTGCGTCTTCACGTCCTCGGAGACGTTCTCGCCGAGCACGGCATCGACCGTGGGTGCGGCGACGCGGAAGCGGAGATCGCAGGTCCCGATGCCGTAGAGGATGCTCAGCTTCTGGTTGCTCTGCTTCGTCACGTCGAGGATGCGCGTGTAGTCGGCCTGCGAGTACTCGTCGCACCCGTTGCCGAGCGAGGCCTGCCCGATGTTCACCACCACGCGATCGAAGCTGACGTTCCAGCCGTCGGCCGTGGTGACCCCGGCGATGACGGCGGGGCTCGGAGAGACCGTGAGCGTGAGGCTGCCGGGGACGGGGCGCGTGTCCGCGGGCACGCAGGCGTCGAGCGCACCGAGACCGGCCGCGCCGATCCCGCCGACGCCGGCGGCGAGCGCCGCGAGCGTGATGAAGCGCCGCGTGATGGATGGATCGCTGGATCGACGACTGGCTCGCATGGCTAGAACGCTCCCTCGAGACCGAGGCTCGGAATCGTCACCGGACCGATGGTCTGCCCCTGGAGGACCTCGGTGTGAAGCGTGGCATTGAGGATCTCGGCGACGAACGACACCCAGACCGTCTTGGTGAGGTTCCAGCGCTTCTCGAGGCGCAGATCGAGCCGGTAAAATAGCGGATCGCGCTCCGGTGACAACGACCGCGGCGGTGGGATGAGCCCGTTGCCGCCGGGCGGGACCACGGGCGTACCGGTGTAGACGGTGAACCGCGTGCCGGCGCGCCAGAGCTTTCCGAGATCGAACGCGGCCGCGATGTTCGCGACGTGCGTGCGATCGAAGGCGCTGAGGAAGTGCTCGTTGCCGACGCTGCGCGTGGAGCGGGAGAGCGTGTACGAGATGAATCCCCCGAAGCGTCGGGTGAGCTTCCGCTTGATGTAGACCTCGGCGCCGACCGCCGAGCCCTCGCTGCGGAGGTCCTTGAAGACCTGATCCGCCGCGTCGCCGCCCTGTGAGACGCCGAGCGTGTCGCTCATGTTCTGGAAGATGTTGTCAAACACGGTGAAGGTCGCGGTCGTCTGCTCCGGGAAGTCGAGCTCGATGCCCGCGCTCGACTGGATGCTCGTCTGCAGGCCGCCCTTGAGGCTGCCGATGGCGAGG
>JAYTZB010000220.1:0-9725 GCA_043742085.1 Polyangiaceae bacterium | reverse complement strand
CCCCGTGAAGGAGCTCCGTTGGGGCGAAGGAACCGATGACGAGATGTGCCTCGCGTTCCTGTACACGACGCTGTGACCGCCGAGGTGACTCCTCTCAGGTCTCGACAGCGGCTCCGAGCGACGCCTTGCTGGACGCCGCCGCCTTCGCGGCAGCAGCCTTGACCGCAGCAGCCTTCTTCTTCGCGGCCTTCTTCGCGCGGCGGCTCCGCGCGCGCATGTTGAGGAGCTCGACGACGAGCGCGAACGCCATCGCCACGTAGACGTAGCCGCGATGGATGTGCGTCCCCATGCCTTCGGCGATCAGCACGATCCCGATGAGCACCAGGAACGCGAGCGCGAGCACCTTGAACGTGGGGTGGCTCTCGATGAAGCGCGAGACGGTGCCCGCGAAGAAGGCCATGAATGCCACCGCGATCGTCATCGCGACGATCATGATCCACACCTCCTTCACCATGCCGAGCGCGGAGATGATCGAGTCGAGAGAGAAGACGAGATCGAGCACGACGATCTGCGCGATGGCCGCGGCGAACGAGCCCGGCGCGTGCTTCTTGCCCGGCTCGTCGCCGTCCTCGTCGTCCTTCGCCTCCATCTTCTTGTGGATCTCGAGGACGCTCTTCGTGATGAGGAACACGCCTCCCCCGAAGAGGACGAGGTCGCGGCCGGTGATGGCGTTGACCTTCGCGCTGTGGAGCCAGGCGTCGGGAACGAAGCCCAGTGAGGAGAGATGGAACAGCGCCGTCTCGAGGCCCATGACGTAACGGATGCCGAGGAGGAGCACCATCCGCGCGCCCAGCGCGAGCGCGAGGCCCACGAAGCGCGCCGGCTTCTGACGCTCTGGCGGCAACGAGCCGACGAGGATCGAAAGGAAGACGATGTTGTCGATCCCGAGGACGATCTCCATCCCCGTGAGCATGAGCAGCGCGACGATCCAGTCCATCCAGGTCCTCTCCCGCGGCCGCCTCCGTCACTTCTTCGCGGTGCTCTTCTTCTTGGCGCTGGTCTTCTTGCTACCGCGCTTGCTCGCCATGGTTTCCTCCGAGGGTCGGTGGGTCACGTGCTGATTGTTCTCGGGAGATCAGACGGACGCGTGGCGACGACCGCCCATGCCCACCAGGAACATGACCAGCAGCGCGCCGATGACGCTCCCGATGACGCCCGCGGTGTGGAACGCGAGGATTGCGCCGCCGTAGATCACGCTGCCCACCAGACCACCGACGAACGCGCCGGCCATGCCGAGGAGCGCGGTGGCGAGGAGGCCCATGCTCTGGCGCCCGGGCATCACCGCACGAGCGACGAGACCGATGACGAGACCGAACAGGATGAATGCGATGAGACCCATGGGGAGCTTCTCCGGTGAGGCGGCGCCTGGCCGCGTTGCGGGTGATGGCCGTGTGGGACCGTCTCACGCATGCAACGGGCCAACGCGGGTACGAGGCGCGCTACGCCAGAGCTAGCGCTCGCTGCGCGAGCGCTTGGGCTCCGACGTGTCCTCAGCTGCATCGATGGTCCCCGAGCCATGTCGCGTGTCGATGCTCTTCATCGGCAGCGGTCTCGTCGCCGGGCCATCGAGCACGGCGCCGTCGACCCCGAATCGCGAGCCGTGACACGGGCAGTCCCACGTCTTCTCGGCGCTGTTGAACCTCACGAGGCACCCGAGGTGCGTGCACACGCTCGACACCGCGTGCAGGCTGCCCTGCGGATCGCGATACATCGCGAGCCGCTCGCCACGCAGGCGGATGGTCTTCCCCTCGCCGGGCCGGATCTCCCCCGGCGTCTTCGCCTCGGGCGGATGGAGCCAATCGCTCACGAGGTGCATCGGAAAATCGATGTTCTCCTGGAGGTACGTCCCCGCAGAGCTCATCGGCTTCACGCGCGTCGCAGCGTAGAGATCCGCCCAGGGACTCTCGCGACCGTTCACGAGGTCGGAGACGATCATGGCCGCGACGGTGCCGAACGTGGTGCCGTTGCCGGAGAACCCGGTCGCGACGAAGACGTGCTCGCTGAGCGCATTCCGGCCGATGAACGGGAGGCCGTCGACCGGCTCCTCGACCTGCGCCGACCAGCGGTACGACGGCGCCGGCACGGTGAAGCGCTTCTTCGTCCACCCGAGCAGCGAGTCGAGGCGCTCGTTGGTGTCGGTCGTGGCTCCGGTCTTGTGATCCTCGCCACCGAGGATCAAGTACGGGACGCCGTCGATGTCGAAGCTGCTGAGGTAGTGATACGGGTCCTCGGTGTCCCAGAAGAGCCCGTCCGTCACGCGGACGTTCGGAAACGCGAGGACGTAGGAGCGATAGGCCGCGATCTTCGTCTGCAAGAAGACGCGATTGAGCGGCGCGTGCGTCGCGACGAAGACGTTCTTCGCGCGGATGACCGGACCGTGCTCGAGATGGACGATGCACGGCTCGCCGTCCTCGATGGTGAGGACGCGACTGGCCTCGTAGATCTGCGCGCCCTTCGCCTGCGCCGCGGTGGCGAGGCTGGCGAGGTAGCGGACCATGTGCATCTGCGCCTGATCCGGAAAGCGCAGCGCGCCCTGCGTGGCGAACGGCAGTGGCGCCACGGGCAGCAGCTCGACAGGCAGCCCGGCGCGGGTCGCCGCCTCGAGCTCCTTCTTCAGCATGTCGAGGTCGTCGGCCTTCTCGGAGTAGAGGTAGCCGGGCCGCCGCGTGAAATCGCACGGGATGGAGAACGCCTTCACGAGGTCGCCGACCTTCTCGATGGCGGCACGGCTCGACTGCGCGACGAGCTTCGCTCCTTCCTTTCCGAAGTCGGACTCGAGCTGCTGGTAGCGCGTGTCGACCGCCTCGGTGAGGTGCGTCGTCGAGCGGTGGCTCACCCCGCAGCCGATGCGACGGGCCTCGACCAGGCTGACGCGCTTGCCGCTCGCCGCCAGCAGCATCGCGGCGGTGAGCCCGGTGATCCCGCCGCCAATGATCACGACGTCGACCTCGGCATTGGCCATGAGCGGGGGAAACGTCGGCGACGTGGCTGTCGCCGACCACAACGATGCGTTGCTATCCATGACCGAGTCGACCTCTCGCTTGAATGCGTTTGCCTGGCGCGCCTTCAGGAACGGGCGGTCTTGCCGTTCTTGTCGCCGTTCGACGGCGCCCTACCGTCGCTCGGTTCGCCCGGTTTTTCCGACCTCTCGTGCCGGTCCTTGTCCTTCGGCGCGTCCGCGCGCTTGAGGCGAAGCTCGTTGTGCACTTCGTGGACGCCGCGACAGTGCTCGGCGAGGTGCTCGAGGCGCCGCTTGTCGTGGCGATGGAGGACGGTGCCGCTCAGGGTGACGATGCCGTCGGTCACCTTGACCTCGACGTCACTCGCGTCGACGTGGCCGTCGTGCGCGATCGCATCGCAGACGTCGTCGCGCGTGCGCTCGTCGGAGCGCTTGTAGCCCTTGGGGCCCTTGCCCCAGTGGGGGCCGCGGTCCTCGTCGGGCGCGCCCATGCCCATGTCCGTGCCCTGGAAGCCGAAGCTGGCGCCGCCGTAGCCGGCGTTGGGGCTCATGCGCCCGCCGCGGTCGACCTCGTTGCCGAAGTGACGAGGCTCGAGCCCTGCGGGCGCGCCGAACGCGCGATCGCGCTGGCGCGGAGCGCCGCCGAAGTCGTTGCCCGTGAAGCCGCGTCCCGACGGCGGACCGGACGGCCCGTAGCCCGCGCGCTCGCGATCCTGGTCGCCGCCGTAGCCGCCGCTCCACCGCTGGTTGGGGACGTGGCCAGGGCTGTCCTCGCTCAGGAAGCCGCCGTCGTCGTGGTCCTCGTGACGACCCTCGGAGGCATATCCGCCGCGGAAGCCGCCATATTCGCTATCTCCGGGATATCCGACGTGCGGGGCATAACGGCCATAACCGTTCTGGCGGTCATAACCACTTTGGCTGGGCGGATATCCGCCTTGATTACCCTGGTTCGGATATCCACCTTCGCGACCGCCGCGCTCCGCGCCGCTCGCGCGGGGACCGCCCTCCTGGACATAACCGCCGCGCCCGCTCGCGCCGCTCCAGCCGCTGCCGCCCATGTCCTGACTGCGATCGAACGCACGGCCGGGCTCGCCGCGCGGGGGCTCCGGAGGTGCGCCTTCACGACCTCGCGCGTCGCGCGGTCCGCGAGCGGGACCGGCATCGGCACCACCACCCTCGCGCCCGTCGTTGCGGTTTCCCATACGTGAGCTGCGATCGTCTTGACGGTGGCCCATGACGTATCTCCTCTCGGCTCAATCTGTGTCGTGGTCGTGTCTCGTGGCGCTGCGTTTGCGTCGTGCGCGTGCTCGATCGCGACGATCGAAAACCGTCACGAGCGATGGGCGCGCGTGCAACGCACGTACCCCGAGCGAGCGCGGGCGGATCGCTGCGGTAGGCGGCGCCGCGGGCCCGAGCGGCGGGGCGGACTGCCACGCGGGAGGCATTTCGCGTCAGCCGCGCACCAGCTAGAATGGTCCGATGCGCAAGCCCTCGCTGACCGTGGACACGTTCGTCGCCGCCCTCGCCGTGATCGGCGTCACTGCGTCGGCGGGTTGCAGCAAGGCCGACCACGCGTCCGTTGCGCCGGAGCCGGCATCGGCGGCCGCTCCCGCCGCGTCGAAGTCGGACAACGGCCCCACGGCGCCGGCCGAGCAAGCTGCGCCGCCATCGGCCGCCGCGGCAGCGGCTCCTCCCGCTGCTCCGTCCGCGCCTCAGGCACCGGACGGGAAGACGCCCGCCGCGCAGCGTGCGAACGCTCCGCAGCCGCAAGCGCCCTCGAAGGCGGCATCGGGCTCGGCGGTCGCCGGGAGGGCCCTCGATGGAGGCGTCAACCGCGCGGCGGACGGTGACGACAAGAAGAAGGCGGGAATGTCGTGCGGCGCCGGAATGTGCAGCGCCGACATGAAAAAAGGGAGTGGCAACTAGCGTCTAGCGTCTCGCGATCGCGAGGTTCACGTGAACCAGTCGCTCGGGACGTCGCCGCGAAAGCAGGTGATGGTGCGCGGCTTCCGGATCCCCGAGCCATGCGCGCGGAGTGGCTTGTCGGGCGAGCCCTCGGCGATTCCCTCCGCGGCGCTCCAGTCCGGCACGTGGCCGGGCAAGAGCCCGCGCAGCCCGCTCTGGATCGCGCCGATCACGAACGTGTGACCTGCGACGCGCGCGCCAAGGCCGTCCGCGAGCCGCTGCGCGAAGTCGTGGCCGGCAGTGGCGCCGAAGGACTCGCAGGTGCGCAGCCAGAAGAGCGCCTCGCCGCCGGGCACGAGCCGCTCGCGGACCGCCGCGATGCGAGGCTCGAGCCGATGACCGGGCGCGAGCGCGCGTGCATCGAGCACGTCGCGATCGACCAGCGCGCGGCCCCACTGCCCGTGACCCCAGTACTGGATCTCGGCGATGGGCCGTGACGGCTCGAAGCGCGCCAGCCACCCGAGGGCGTCGTCCCAGCTCGTGGCACCGAAGGTTCCGTCGAGACGCCCCAGCCCGCGATAGAGCACGGACCCGGCGCCCCACGCCGTGGAGAGGCCGACCGGCGCCCGCGCTCCGACGCACGTGCGGTCGTAGATCATGAGGCGCAGGCCGCTCATGCCGCGCTCCTCGCGCCAGGGTCGGGATCGAACGACATGAGCTGCGCGACGGTGCGCTCCGGCGCGTCGACCTGGAGAAAATGCGAAGCGTCGTCCATCCACACGAGCTCGGAGCCGGGGATGTCCGCGTGATAGAGCGGTCCGAACGACGCGGGCACCATCACGTCCTTGCGCGCGTAGACGATCCGCGTGGGACACGGGAACGGGAGCCCCTTTCCGTTGCGTGCCCGGAGCTCGCCGATGATCCGGGCGTGCTCGGCCGGGTCGACGCCCTCGTGCAGGATACGCGCGAAGACACGCGCGCCATCCATCGTCGCGAAGAGCCCTCCGTATTCGGCGGCCTCCTCCTGGCTCATCATGTCGTCACGGAGGTAGTGCACGTTCCTGGCGACGAAGGTCTCCGGCCAGCGGTGGCTGACGCGCGCCACCAGCCCGGCGAGCGCGCTGCCGAGCACCGGCGCGCCGAGGAGCACGTTCAGCGCGCGCGTTCGCGCCGCGGGATAGCCCGGAGCGTGCATGAGCACGAAGCGCCGCGCGAGCTGCCGGCCCTGCGCCGCCGCATCGAGCAGCGCACGCACCGAATAGAGACCGCCCAGCGAGTTGCCGACGAGGTAGACGGGCTCCGCGGTGACGGCGCGCACGTACGCGGCGAGAAACCGCGCGACGTTGGCGACCGAATAGACGAGATCGAGCGGCTTGTCGGAGCGGCCGGCGCCCACGAGGTCGGGCACCAGGACGCGGTAGTGCTTCGCGAGCGGCTCCATCACGAAGCGCCACGAGTACGACGACGTCATCAGTCCGTGAACCAGCACGAGCGGCGGTCCCTTCCCGAGGGCCTTGTGGCGCACCTTCACGCGCCGCGCATGGCCCTGCTCGTCGTCGAAGGCCACCTCGACGAACGCATCGGGCACCTCGTAGTAGGGATGAGGCCAGGGGCCCTTCACCGGGAGCATCAGGAATTCATCTTGATGCACCTTCGCGCCTCATGGAGCGGCAAATCGCATCGAACCGCATTTCACCGGGTCGTGGTATCGATCGTCTCGCGATGAACGGCGGTCACCGAGGCGCAGTGCATACCGAGGTCTGGATGGCGATCGCTCGCCATACGCCGCTCGGCATCCTGTGCGATCTCGACGGGACGCTCGTTCCCTTCGCGAGCTCACCGGAAGAGGCGCGGCCCGATGCCGACGCGGTGGCGCTCGTCACCGAGCTCGCATCGCTCCCCGGCGTGACGGTCGCGATCGTCAGCGGTCGACCGAAGGACTGGCTCGAGAGCTTCTTCCCCGGCGACCAGGTCTTCCTCGTCGCCGAGCACGGCGCCTATCGACGAGGCGCAGGCGCGTGGGAGAACGTCGGCGACCTCGATCCCGCGCCGCTCGCAGCCCTCGCCGTGGAGCTCGATGCGCTCGTCGAGCGGCACGCCGGCGCGCTGCTGGAGCGGAAGAACACCACCGTCGCGCTCCACTATCGCAACGTCCGACGCGGGCGGCGCGGTGAGCTCCTCATCGAAGCCTTCGGCATCATCGATCGCTTCGTCGCGCGTCATCCCGCCTACGAGCGCCTCGAAGGCGTGCTCGTCGCGGAGGTCCGGCCCGCGTCGGTAAAGAAGTCCTCCGCCGTGCCGTGGATGCGCGAGAAGGCCGGTCCCGGCGCGCGCCTCGTCTGCATCGGCGACGACGTCACCGACGAGCACATGTTCCAGGTCTGCGAGCCGCAGGACGAGTCGATCGTCGTACGCACCGCCGAGCCGCGCCGTACCGCCGCGCGATGGGAGCTCACGAACTCCGACGAGGTGCGCGCCGTCCTCCGCTACTTCCTCGGCGTGCGCACCGGGCAGACGCCGCCGCCCATCGTTCTCCCGCGGGACACGGCGCGCCCGCCGCCGGCCTCGAGCGCGCAGGATCGCGGGCTGCTCGTGGTGTCCAATCGCCTCCCCGATTTCCGTCATGTCGAGGGTGACGAGACCGGCGACCGGAAGAAGAACGTGGGCGGCCTCGTCTCCGCGCTCGAGCCCGCGCTCCGTGCTCGCGGCGGCATGTGGCTGGGGTGGAGCGGAAAGACCGTCCCCGACAGCGAGCCGATCGAGAGCGGCATCATCGACAGCGGCACCGCGCAGTTCGCATGGGTCGACTACAAGGAGTCCTGGTACCGCGGGTACTACTCGGGCTTCTGCAACGGCACGCTGTGGCCGCTCTTCCACTCGTTCCCGTCGCGCGTGATGTTCTCGGACGAGTCGTGGGCGTCGTACCAGGAGGTGCACGAGCATCTTGCCGACTACGCCGCGCGCCTCGTGGGACCGCGCGCGATGCTGTGGGCGCACGACTATCATCTGCTGCTCTTCGCGAAGGCGATGCGGCAGCGCGGGCACACCGGGCCGATGGGACACTTCCTCCACATCCCCTTCCCGTCCCTCGACATGTTCTCCATGATCCCGTGGGCGAGCCAGATCCTCGACGCGCTCCTCGACTTCGATCTGCTCGGCTTCCACACGCCGCAGCACGTGGCGAACTTCCTGGCGTGCGCGTCGGCGATGCTCCCTGCCAAGGTGGCCGACGACGTGGTCCAGCACCGCGGGCGCTCCACGCACGTCGCTGCGATGCCGATCGGCATCATCCCCGACTCGTTCCAGGAGACGCCGGAGCAGGCCGTGGTCGAGGAGATCGACGGGCTCATGCGCGCGCTCGGCAACTCCAAGCTCGTGCTCGGCGTCGATCGGCTCGATTACACGAAGGGCATCCCGGAGCGCCTCATCGCCTTCGGAAAGCTGCTCGAGAAATTTCCCGAGTGGCGCGGCAAGGTCTCGCTCGTGCAGGTCTCGGTGCCTTCCCGCGCCGACGTGCCGCTCTATGCCGAGCAGCGCGCGTCGATCGAGACCATCGTGGGCCGCATCAACGGGGAGTTCGGCGAAGCGGCGTGGGTGCCCATTCGCTACCTCTATCGCTCGTATGCGAAGGGCCAGCTCGCGCAGCTCTATCGCGCGGCCAGCGTCGGCTACGTGACTCCGCTCCGCGACGGCATGAACCTCGTCGCGAAGGAATACGTCGCCGCGCAGGACAGCGAGAACCCTGGCGTGCTGCTGCTCTCGCAGTTCGCAGGCGCGGCCGTGGAGATGCGCGACGCGGTGCTCACGAACCCGTATCACGCCGAAGGAATGGCGCGCGATCTCGACCGCTCGCTCCGCATGGAGCTCGACGAGCGACGCTCGCGTCACACGAAGCTCCTCGCGTCGGTGCAGCGCTCGAATGCCGTCACGTGGGCGGAGGGATTCCTCGACGCGCTCAGCGCCTGCCGCTGACGTATCCCGCTGACGTAGGCCGCTGACGTAGGCCGCTGACGTATGATGGCGCTCGATGCGCGCCCTCCACACGTTCGTCTCGGGTCCACTCGTCCTCGCAGCGATCGCGGGGCTGGCGGCGTGCGGCGGCGGATGGGGCTCCGGCACGAAGTGGGTCGAGCAGCCGCTGACCGACGACGATCACTCGACGTCGGTCGGACCCGCGCCTGAAGGCGCAGGCGTACCCGGCGCCGCCGGAGCGCGTCCCGCCGCGCGCACGCTTGGACCGGGCGCCCCGCGCGCACGCGCCGCGAACGCCGCCAACCAAGGTGATCGCTCGGGCGGAGGCGGACGTCCGCTCGGCACGTTCCGGAACACGTACTACGACTTCCCGCGCGAGGCCGACGCGCCGAGCGGCGGCGCCGCGGTATGGCTCATGAGCGCGACGTGCCAGCCCATCGCGCAGGTGCCGCGCACGTTCTTCGAGGCGGTGTGCGTGCAGGGCTCCGGCTCGCTCAAGCGCGGCGGCACCGTCAGCTTCTCGCGACGGGATTGCCCCTGCGCCGAGGTGTGCCCGCGAACCGGCCAGAAGATCTGCTTCGATGCCCTCGATCCGGCTGCGTTCCCGTGGGGTCGCGGCGCGGCGGGCACGCCCATCATGCCGATGAGGACGCTCGCCGCCGACACCGGCGTGCTCCCGATGGGCACCGTCGTGTACATCCCCGAGCTCGACGGCGCGCCGAAGAACGACGCGGGCGACGTCATCGACGGCTGCTTCGTCGTCGAGGACCGCGGGCTGCGCGTCCAGGGCGAGCACGTCGACATCTTCACGGGCTTTCCCGCCAACACCGCGCTCCTGAACGAGCGTGTTCCGAGCAATCAAGGCGTGACGGTGGTCGTCTCCGCGCCC
>JAYTZB010000219.1:0-2577 GCA_043742085.1 Polyangiaceae bacterium | reverse complement strand
CGGAAGCGTCGCTCGGTACGACAGATCGCCGTCGCATCGCGAACCTCGAAGGAGTCTCGATGGTGTCAAAGGCCAGAGCCAGGGCGGACCCGCCCCGGTAGCCACGTTCAGGGCCCGAAGGTGATGCCTCGAGCGCGCGTCCGAGTACGGACGAGCGCGACGGGCATGGGACCTCGCCCAGCATCCGGGAGGCCGTTGCCCGCCGGATGAACAATCAGGAGCCACGTGGTCGAGGGTTTCCCTTACGCCCCGTGGCTCTTTCCGTTTTGTGCGCCCCGTCTTCGACCGCCGCCCCTCTCGGGGTCAGAGGGGGCGGAGCCCCCTCGTACCTGAATCAGACGCGGAGCCCCCTCGTACCTGAATCACAGCCGGCGGAAGACGCCGACCACGACGCCGAGGAGCATCGTCGGCTTGAAGTCGACGGCGCGCACGAGGATCGGCGCCATGGCCTTGTTGGCCGGCTGGAACCGCACGTAGTCCTTCTCGGGGAAGTAGTACTTCACAGTCGCCTCGTCGCCGATGAGCGCGACGACGATCTCGCCGCGGCTCGCGGTGAGCTGCTTGCGAACGAAGATGTAGTCGCCGTTGAGAATGCCGGCGTCGATCATCGAGTCGCCGTGGACGCGGAGCCCGAAGACCTCGCGGCCTCCCTTGAGCAGACCGCGATCGACGCGCACCGTGTCGATGACGTGCTCCTCGGCGAAGAGCGGCAGGCCAGCGGCCACGCGGCCGAGGACCTGGATCTCGACCACGTCCTCGTCGTCGTTATGTGCGCCGGCTCCGAAGAGCGCGCGCGAGTCGTTGCTCGCCTTGCCGTTCGCGTCGCCGAGCGTCTGCACGACGTCGTGCGTGGTCGTGGGGCGCAGCGCGCGGGACTTCATGTCCTCGCGGGTGAGGTAGCCCTTTCGCTCGAGCGCGCGGAGGTGATCGTTCACCCCGTTCGTCGAGCGAATGCCCATGCGCGCTCCGATCTCTCGGAGCGTCGGCGGGTAGCCGCGGTCGGAGATGGACTGCCGGATGAAATCCAAGACCATCTGCTGACGCTGAGTGAGCCCTTGCACGATGTTCAGCGTACTGAACACGCGTGCCCGGGTCAAGCAAGCGACCAGCGATCGCGGAAAAGGTGGGGAAAGCTGGGGGAAAACGCGCCCGCGCGCGCGCACGAGAAGCGCGTCGCTACTTCGCCGCGACCTCCCACGTCGCGAGGAACCTCGCCTCGAACGGGTCGCCGTGACAGCCCTCGCAGGACGCTTCCTTCTTGTCGGTGCGCTTCAGCTTCTTCACGTAGTTCGCGTCCATCCAGCCCGACAGCGCCTTCTTGTCGTGCCGGTCGAGGAACTGCTCCTTGCCTCCGTGACACGAGTCGCAATAGAGCGGCGTGCCGTCCTCCATCGCCATGCCGACGACGAAGTCGTTCCACATCCTCGCGGCGACGCGCTTCTTGGGCGTCCACGTCTTGAAGTTGTCGGTGTCGTGGCAGGCCGCGCACTTCACGCCGAGCGACTTGGCGAAGGTCGGCATGAGCTTCCTGATCGTGTCAGGTGACAGCTTGTTCAGGGGCTGCGGCTTCAGCGGATCGATCCCGAGCTTCTTGAGGTCCTCGGCGAACGCGCTCTTCGTGATCGGCGTCATCGGTCCCATCACCGCCGGCGGCGTGACGCTGCCGCCGGGCGGCACGCTCGCAGCCGAGCCGGAGGCGGCGGGCGGCGCAGTACCGAGCGGCGGCGCGGTGACGCCGGTCGCCGATGGCGCCGCCGTTCCCGGGACCTGCGGCCCGGGTCCTGTCTCACCGCCACCGCAGGCGGCAGCCGCGGCGCCGATCACCGAAACGAAGAGACCCACGACGGCATGCGAGCGCATGCGCGGGATCTAACGTCAGAACCGGCCGGTCGTCGACAAGAACGTGAGCTTGTCGTTGGTCTCGCGAAGGCGCGAAGCCAGCATGCGCACGCAGCTCCACAGCACCTCGTAGGCGAGATCCTTGTGGAGGAAGAGGAGGTCGTCGAACGCGTCCTTCGTGATGACGAGCAAGCGACAGCGCTCGTGGGCGAGCGCTCCGGCCGAGCGCGTCGACTCGTCGAGCAGCGACATCTCGCCGAAGACCTCGCCGGCCGCGAGCACCGCGAGGGCCTCTTCGCCCATGCCGCCGACCTCGCGGAAGATGCGGACCTTGCCCTCGAGGATGATGTAGAGCTTGTCGCCCGGATCGCCGTACGCGAAGATCTTCTTGCCGTACGCATACGACTCCTCGGTCGTGACGTGCGCGATCATCGCGAGCGCCTCCGGCGTCAGGCCGTCGAAGAACGGGACCTTCGCGAGCTGCTCCTCGTGCTGAGCGTCGGCCGCAGCACGGTCCGCGCCGTCCGCCGGCGTGGACTCCGTGGACTGCGCAGACGCAGGGTCATCGGTCGCCGCGGGCTCGGAAGACACGCCGCGAGCGTACTTCTCGCGGCCCGCCGCGTCCAGAAGCCCCCGTCGCCCCCCGGTCCCTCAGTGGCTGGAGTTTGCGGCGAGCCAGCGCTCCGCTTCGAGGGCGGCCATGCAGCCAGTGCCCGCGGCGGTGACGGCCTGGCGATA
>JAYTZB010000218.1:0-4481 GCA_043742085.1 Polyangiaceae bacterium | reverse complement strand
ACGGCTCCGCGACGTCGTCGGCGATCTCTGCGTCGGCCTCCACGGACGCGGCGACCGGGAGCTCGATGATGAAGCTCGACCCGCGGCCGACCGTGCTCTCGACACGAATGCGGCCGCCGAGCTTCTCGATGATTCCCTTGCAGATCGACAGGCCCAGGCCCGTCCCATCGCCGAGCGGCTTCGTCGTGAAGAACGGGTCGAAGATCCGCTCCAGGTCCTCCGGCTTGATGCCGATCCCGGTGTCGCGGATCTCGATGCACACCGTTCCCGCGCCGCTCGTACGGGTGCTCACCGACACTTCGTTGTCGCCGACGCAGCCCTCGGGGATCGCCTGCGACGCATTGACGAGCAGGTTCAGGAATACCTGCGCGAGCCTTCCCTCGTTCGCCATCACGGGTTGCACCACCCCGAAGCCCCGGACGATGCGCGCTCGATGAGAGATCTGATTCGTCGCCATGTGCAGGGCCGACTCGAGAACGCTGGTCACGTCGACGCGAGCGCGTTGCTCGTCGTCGACGCGCGATAGCGCCCTCAGGTCGCGCACGATGACGGCGATGCGGTCGACGC
The DNA here is from genome assembly GCA_043742085.1 of Polyangiaceae bacterium. GTDB lineage: Bacteria > Myxococcota_A > Polyangia > Polyangiales > Polyangiaceae > Labilithrix. Next base: position 3,914 of record JAYTZB010000218.1, on the reverse strand, counting down.
CGACGCTGCTGTCGTCGAGCGCCTCGAGCAACGGCGCGTCGGCAGCCGAGCGGCGACGGCGGAGCTCTCCGGCGACGAGCTCGACGTTGCCCTTCACGTAGGCGAGCGGGTTGTTGATCTCGTGCGCCACGCTCGCAACGAGCTGACCGACGGAGGCCATGCGTTCGGCGACGACACCGCGTTGCGCGAGCGCCTTCCGCTCTTCGGTGACGTCGCGATAGCAGACGATCCGGCAGTGCTCCATCCCTTCGACGCCGAGGATTGGCGCCGCGTAGCGATCGAAGATGCGACCGTCCACGAGCTCGATGTCGCCCGATTGTACCGGCCGCTGCCTGGCGGGATCGAACGAGGCGCTCCACTTGAGCTGCTCGGGCGACTTCGCCAGCGTGCACACGTGCGCCAGAAACGATGCGACGGTGGGCGCAGCGAGCAGCGCCGCAGGCATCCGACACATGTCGCCGAAGCGCCGATTCCAGGAGAGCACCTTGTCGCCCTGGTAGACGAGGATGCCCTCCGCGACCGATTCCTGAACGGCATGCGCGAGCACGAGGCTCTCCTGGAGCTCGACGCTCTTCTTCGCCATCGCTTTCTCCGAGGACTGGCGGAGCTGATCGTTGAGCTCCTGCATCTCGTTGGAGCCGGTCTCGAGCGCGTGCTCGAGCATCGCTCGGTCGACGTCTGCCTGCTCGTACGTCGCGGAAATGCGCTCGAGGATCCGCGCCCATTGGTAGGCGTCCGGAACGTCCGCGGCCGTGAGGCCGACCGACTTGAGCTGCCTGGACAAGAGCGGGTGCATCTCGACGCTCGCCTCTTCTTCGCGCTTGCCGACCACTCTGCGAGGGGCGAGGCCGCTCACGGCGAGACACAGCGATGCGCCGTCGAACGAGGCGTCGGACACAGCGGCTTCGGCCAGCGGGTCGCCACTCACGTCATGTCCGGCAGTCTCGTGCATACGTAGAGAACGACCGTCGCCCGGGGAAAGTTAAGGGCACGCTCTTGTTCCACGCCCAGCGCACCGGCACGGGTGTTGCCGGTGCAGCTGCGCCATCAAACGCCTTGCCGAACGCGCTCCCGCTCGCAGCGCCTCATTGCGCGAGCACCCTCACGCGATCGTACGAGGCCCGGAAGCCGGGTAGCGCGCCGAAGTAGTGCTGGCCGCCGAGCCGGAGGCTGGCGCTCCCGGGCGTGCTCGCAGCAAAGTCGCTGGTCACCACGTTGATGCCGTCGAGGCCGACGACGATCGTCCCCTTCGGCCCAAACGACACGTGGAAGGAGACACGGACGCTCTTGTCGAATCGAAAGTTCGCGTCCCCGAAGCGGGCGAAGCTGGTCGTGCCGCCATCGAACGTGTCGACGGTCACCTGGCCTTGGGCATTGATCGACAGGGTAACGGATGGCCCGCCGCCCGGCGCCTCGATCTGCGCCAGCACGGCCTTGCCCGTCGGCGTCGCGCTCGGGTCCGTCCACGCCGCGACCGTCACGTCGAAGGACGCATCCATGGAGATGGCAGGCGCGAACAGCTTCAGGAGCAATGCATGCGCCTGCATGGGCTCCGACACGGCTCCGAAGGTGGACAGAAACGAGCCGTCGGTTCCGGAGACCTCACGTTTGACCGCCCCGCCACCGTCGTACTGGGACCCGTCCCACTTGGCCAGGAGCTCGGGCGCGTCGAAGTCGTCACAGAACGCGTTGCTCGGGCACGCCAAGAAGCTGGCATCTGGCGCGCCGGAATCGAGCGCGCCGGAATCAGCAGCAGCGGCGTCGAGCGCGCCGGAATCGGTAGCAGCGGCGTCGAGCGGGGTCGAGCTGGGACCGTCGGTGCCGAACGTCGTGCACGCGACGCACATCAGGCTCGAAGTTCCGAGCACGAAGGCCGAGAGTGCGATGCGACGGCTCAAGATCCTCACATCGTAGCAAGTGGCGCCGTCGTCGTCACGAAGGTGAGCCCCACCCCTCGTCGAAGGTTCCTCGATCACCAGACCTCGCAGCGCTCGGCACCTCGGCGGACCATCTTCGCGTCGGCCTTGCACGAGAACGCGGTCGCGAACTCCGGCACGTTGGAGAGCGGGCCGTTGACGCGGAAATTCGGCGGCGAGTGCGGGTTCGTAGCGACCTGGTGACGGAGCGCTTCGTCGCGAAGCTTGCCGCACCAGCCTTGCGCGAAGCCGAGGAAGTACTCCTGCTCCGGCGTGAACTCGGTCTTCGACGAGGTGGCCGCGGTGGCGGCGTTCTTCGTCTTCAGCGCGCGGTACGCGAGCTTCACGCCGCCGAGATCGGCGATGTTCTCGCCGAGCGTGAGCTTGCCGTTGACGTGCACGTCACCGAGGACGACGTAGGCGTCGTACTGCTTCTTCACGCACTCGGCGCGGCGCTCGAACTCGGTGTTCACGGCAGGCCCCCACCAGTCCTTGAGGTTCCCTTCGGCGTCGAACTGCCGGCCTTCGTCGTCGAACCCGTGCGTGAGCTCGTGGCCCATGACCATGCCGATGCCGCCGTAGTTGGTCGGCATGGGCGCCGCGTTCGCATAGAACGGCGGCTGCAGGATGCCGGCCGGGAACACCATCTCGTTGAGCTGCGCGTCGTAGTACGCGTTGACGGTGGGCGGGCTCATGCCCCATTCGCTGCGATCGACGGGCTTGCCGATCTTCGCCATCTGGCGCCGGTGCTCGAAGGCCGACGCGGCGATCATGTTCTGCACGTACGACGTGCGCGCGATGGTGAGGTCGTCGTAGGAGCGCCACTTGTCCGGGTAGGCGATCTTGTTCGCGATCTTCGCGAGCTTGCCGAACGCCGCCTTCTTCGTGGGCTCGTCCATCCACACGATCTTCTCGAGGTTCTCGTGCATCGAGGCCTCGATGGCGCCGACCATCCCCACGACGACCGCCTTGCCCTCGGCGCCGAGGGTCTTCTTCACGAACGGCTGCGCGAGCGCCTCGCCCATGCCACCGTCGACCGCGCGCACGCAGCGCTTCCAGCGCGGCGGCAGCGTCTTCGCCCCCACCAGCGCCTGGCGCCAGCGGAACCGCTCGTCGACGAAGCGCTTGGGGAGCTGATCGGCGGTCTGTCGATAGAGATGCCAGCGGAGGTACGTCTTCCAGTCGCCGATCGATACCTTGCCGCCGATCATCTGACCGACCGCCTTCATGAAGTCGGGCTGCGCGACGTTGAACGTGCTGACGCTCTTGGCGGTGGCGGCCTCGAGCCACGGATCCCACGCGATGCCCGGCGCGAGCTTCGGCAGCTCGGCGCGTGAAGCGCGGTGGTTGATCTTCTTCGGCTCGCGGCGGTCTTCCTTGGACATCCAGGCCTGCGCGAGCTGCGTCTCGACCTTCATGACGGTCCTGGCGTTCGCCTTCGCCTTCGCCTCGGTGTCGCCGGCGAGCATCATCATCGCCGCGACGTGCTTCTCGTACGTGCCGCGGAGCTCGACCATCTTCGGCGTCTTGTCGTCGAGGTAGTATTCCTTCTCGGGCATTCCGAGGCCGCCCTGCCAGAACATGCCGACCACCTGTGTGGCATCGCCGAAGTCCTGCGCAGCGGAGAGGTCCCAGATCATCCCGAGGCCGTCGCCCTGGAGCTTGCCGAGCGCCTTCGTGAGGGACGCGGGGTCCTTCACGTCGTCGATGGCCTTGAGCCACGGCTCGAGCGGCTTCGTGCCGTTCTTCTCGATGGCGTCCTCATCCATGCATGATGCATAGAAATCGCCGAGCTGCTTGCCGTACTTGTCGTCGCCGGCGTCTCCCTTCGCCTTCGCATCGAGGATGCCCTTGAGGATGTCCTCGTTGCGATCGCGGATGACGCTGAAGCTGCGGAACCAGGTGGCCTCGTCACCGGGGATCTCGGTGGTCTTGATCCAGTTGCCGCAGGCGTATTGATAGAAGTCGTCGCAAGGCGACACGCTCGGATCGAGCGCC
>JAYTZB010000217.1:0-7015 GCA_043742085.1 Polyangiaceae bacterium | reverse complement strand
GACGTCGTCGAGCTCCATGGCAGCCTCTGGCGCGTGCGCTGCGATCGCGAGCACATCGTCCGCCACGACACGTCGGTGCCGATGGTGCCCCGGCAGTGCACCTGCGGCGCGTACTGGCGACCCGACATCGTGTGGTTCGAGGACTCGCTGCGCGAAGAGACGCTCGGCCGCGCGCAGGAGCTGCTGCTCCAGTGCGACCTCCTGGTGAGCGTCGGCACGTCGGGCGTCGTGTATCCCGCCGCCGAGCTGCCGCGCATCGCCATGCGGAACGGCGCGGTCAGCGTGGAGATCAACCTCGAGGACACGCCCGTCAGTGCGCTCTACAAGCATCGACTCCGGGGCAAGGCCTCCGAGCTGCTCGCAAGGATGCGCTGATTGCGCGCGGGATTGCGCGGGACTGCGCGGGAGCTCGCGGCCACGTGTCGGGAAACATGCCTCCGATCGTGACGTGAGTCGCCGTCGATACTTCCTCGGACGCTCGGTCTGCGCTCCAGTCGAAGGCGATGAATTCGTCGCTGAAGGCCGTCGCTGCCGTCGTGATCGGCTCCTGTCTCGTCACCGTCGTCGCGTGCGGGTCGAGCACCCCGGATCCGAACGGCTCCGACAGCAACCTGAGCGCGAGCGGCGGCGCGTCGGGAACGTCGGGCATGCCCGGCAGCTCCGGTGACTTCGGCAGCTCCGGCATGGCGAGCGGCGGAACGAGCGGCGCGAGCGGCGGTCCGGCCTGCGCCGCGCAGGAGGCGGCCGCGTCGCTGACGAAGCGTCCCGTCGACATCGTCTTCGTGATCGACAACTCCGGCTCGATGAGCGGCGAGATCACCGAGACGCAGAACCAGGTGAGCACGAATTTCGCGGCGCTCATCGAGGCGAGCAAGATCGACTACCGCGTGATCATGGTCACGCGCCACGGCCAGAACAGCGCGCAGAGCGTCTGCATCTCGCAGCCGCTCAGCGGCACCACGTGCATGCCGGTGCCCGCGCAGCCCGTCGAGACGGCGAGGTTCTTCCAGCACTCGATCGAGATCGCGAGCACCGATGCGTGGTGCCGCATGCTCACCAGCTTCAGCACCGCCGACGAGTTCAACCTGCACCCGACCGGGTGGGGATCGCTTTTGCGGCCCACGTCGTTCAAGGTCTTCGTGACCATCTCCGACGACCACATCAGCTCGAGCTGCAACGTCGGCGGAGCGAACAAGACCTTCAACGACGGCAACAACGCAGCGGGCGCCACCACCGCCGCCGACGCATTCGACGCGGAGCTCCTCGCGCTCTCGCCGGCACAGTTCGGCACCGCGGCGAAGCGCAACTACCTGGTCCACGCCATCGCCGGCTTCAACTGGTTCGACCTCGCCGACAAGACGAAGGCCTATCCGCCGACCGCGCCCATCGCCACCACGAAGTGCGGCACCGACTCGGTGAACCCGGGCTACGGCCACCAGGCGATCGCGATCAAGACCGGCGGCCTTCGCTTCCCGTCGTGCCAGCCGAACTACACGACCATCTTCAAGGCCATGGCCGCGGGCATCATCGACGGCGCAAAGGTGGCCTGCGAGTTCCCGGTCCCCGCCGACCCGGCCGGGCAGACGCTCGACCTCAGCACCGTCGTTCCGCACTACACGCCGGGCGCCGGTGGTGCAGGCACGGACTTCGGACAGGTCCCGAGCGCCGCCGCGTGCGCGGCGAACAAGTTCTACATCGAGGCCAGCACCATCAAGCTGTGCCCGGCCACGTGCGACACGGTGCAGGCCGACCCCAAGGCCGCCATCAAGGTGCTGTTCGGATGCGCGCCGAAGGGCGCCAACTGACCATCATCGACAGCGCCGAGGCCATCAGCGCGCTGCTGAAGGGCACGAAGCGGATCGCGGTGCTCGGCATCAAGACCGAAGCGCAGGCCGATCAGGCCGCCTATTACGTGCCCAAGTACTGCGTCGATGCCGGCTTCGACGTGGTGCCCGTGCCCGTCTACTACCCGGAGGCGACGTCGATCCTCGACCGCCCCGTCGTGCGCAAGCTCGCGGACGTGACGCCGCCCGCCGACATGATCAACGTGTTCCGGCGCTCGAAGGATCTCGCGGCGCACCTCGACGACATCCTCGCTGCAAAGCCGAAGAGCGTATGGCTGCAGCAGGGCATCAAGGACGCGGCGTTCGCTTCGATTCTCGCCGCCGCCGGGATCACGGTCGTGCAGGACCGCTGCCTGATGGTGGAGCTGCGGACGCGGAAGGCGTGACCGAGCTCGCGTCAGTCGCGCCGAGCGGCTTGCCGTAGGCTCCGCTCCAGCCGTCCTCGAAGATGGCGTCGAGGCGCGCGGGGAGCTTGCCGCCGCCGATGATGACGCCGACGTTGCGGCTCTTCGTGAAGTAGTCGCCCTGCCAGTTGCTCGTGCCGACCCACGCGTGCGCGCTCGCGCCGGCCGCGCCGTCGACGACCATGTACTTGGCGTGGGCCACGCGCGCGAACGGGATGTCGCCGCCCGAGAACTTCGGAATCGTGATCACCCGCACCTCGACGCTGGGCACCTTCGCGAGGTCGTCGAGCGCGCGTCGCTCGTCGCTCCCCGGCTTGATGGTCCACTCCGAGACGAGCAGACGAACGTGGACGCCGCGAGCGGCCGCGCGCCGGAGCGCATCGTCGAGGGTGAGGAACGTGCTGCCGTCGCGGTCCTTCGTCTTGTATTCCAGCACCTGGACGTCGACCGCCTGCCTGGCGCCATCGATGAGCGCGACCAGCTTCGGGAGCTCCCACATCGATTCGTCGGGGAGCCAGCCCTTGGGCGTCGCGGTGAGCGTCAGCAGCTCGCCGCTGCGCGCCTGCACGTCCGAAGTGTGTGCATGATGCACGCGAATGTCGCCGGCGGCCCCCGCGGCGAGCTCCCAGTCGGTGTCCATGAGATCGAGCAGCTCGGCAGCGATGACCGGCGAGAGCACGCGCACGCCCATCTCCTGGATGTGCGCGAGCGCGCGCCAGTCGAAGTTCTGGCTGCCCACGAACGACTCCACGCCGTCGACGACGAAGTACTTCGCATGGAGGATGCCGCCGCCGCGCTTCGCGTAATCGATGATGCGCACCGTGGCGCCGATGGATCGCAGCGTCTCCAGCGTCTCGGGGTACTTGGGCGCGAAGACCGTGTCGGCGAGGAATCGAACCTTCACGCCGCGCTTCACCGCGCGTTCGACGGCGGCGATCACCGGAGCGAGGAGGCTCTGCGCGCGGTCCTTCGGTTCGGCCTCGCTCGCGTAGAACTCCGCGAAGTCGAGGGAGCGTTGCGCGCGGTCGATCATCGCCACCCACGTCGGCGAGGCATTCGCGACGTCGGGATGATCGAGCGAGGTCTCGACGGGCGGCGTCTCCACGAGCTCGATGGTGGCGTCGCTGCTTGCCGTCGCGGGCAGGGCCGCGGGCGTCGGTGCTCCGCCGCAGGCTGCCGCGAACGAGAGAACGAGAGCGAGGCGCGGCTTCACGCGCGTCACTCTATCGTAGGATGACCGGATGAGTGAACGCACGCCGAAGACCGTCCTCGTTACCGGAGCATCGAGCGGCATCGGCCGCGCCCTGGTCCTCGAATTCGCGAAGCGCGGGGCGCACGTCATGGCCGCGGCACGTCGCGAGGCCGAGCTGGCGTCGCTGTGCGCCGAGGCCGTCGCTGCGGGCGGCACGTGCTCGTTCACGGTGTGCGACGTGAGCGATCCCGAGGCCGCCGCAGAGCTGGTCCGGAAGGCGGAGCGTGACCTCGGCTCGCTCGACATGGTGGTCTCCAACGCGGGCGTCGGCGGCTCCACGCATTCCTCGCGCCTCGACGTCGCCAGCGTGTCGAAGATGATCGACGTGAACGTGCGCGGCGCCATCGCGCCCATCATCGCCGCCATCCCGATCATGCTCGGACAGAAGCACGGGCACATCGTCGGCGTGTCCAGCCTCGCCGGCCGCCGCGCGCTTCCCACCGCCGCCGTCTACAACGCGACGAAGGCGGCGCTGAGCGTGTTCCTCGAGGGCCTGCACATGGATCTTTCGCCCGCAGGCATCCAGGTCACCGACGTGCAGCCAGGCTTCGTCGCCACCGACATGACCGCGAAGAACAAGTTCAAGATGCCGTTCCTCTGGGACGCCGAGCAGGCAGCGCGCCACATCGCCGATCGGCTCGAGGGCGCGCCGCGCATCCTCGCGTTTCCGCTCCCGATGGATCTTCTGACGCGCTTCACGCGCCACCTTCCGTACGCGGTCCACTCGTGGGCCACCCGTCGCCTCGCCGGCAACCGCTGACCGCTACGAGCCGAGCGATCCCACGAACAGCTCGTCGAGGTCTGCGGCCCCGGCAGGCGGCTTCTTGCCTTCGCCATCGAAGCGCATGCGCGAGAGGGCGGCCAGCTCGAGGGCCACGCGCCGGAGATCGGTGTCGTCGAGCCCGATCCTCCGTCGATTGGTGCGGAGCCATGACAACGCCACGAGATCGCAGGCGAGCTCGGTGAGCGCCGGCTCGTCGAAGGGCCCGTGATTGTGGAAATGAGCCCAGTCATGGAGCCCCCACACGAGCGCGCGGAGGGAAGCAGCCGCCACCCAGAACAGCGAGCTCGGTGCGACGCGGCGCTCGTAGAGGAGGTCGGTGGCGTCGTCGATCGCGTATGGAGCGAGCGCCCATTCGTCGACGAGCCCGTAGCCCCTGGCATGCAAGCGCGCCAGCTCGCGGGGCAGAAACGTGGAGTCTGCACCATCGCGGAACACGAACACGAGGTCCGCGGGGTTCTCCGCGTCGATGGACATGCTCTTGTCGAGCTGACGCGATGTCGCGGGCCTGCGCCACTCGAGGACGTCGCTCTCGCACCACGCCCACGCATCGAAGACGCTCTCTGTCGCGACGCCGATCCGTGCGAGGGAGCACGGAACGGGTGGCGTGGCGAGCGACATGGTCACGACCGATGAGACGTTCACGTGCTGGCGACACTGGCAGATGTCGAAAAGGCGCGCTAGAAGGAGGAGGGGTTGATGACTCAACTGTTGCCGCCGAAGAAGGAGGTCGCGCTCGCTCTCCTCGAGAGATCGAACGTCGACGTGTACCTCGACCCTCGAGCGAAGGGTGTCGTGGTGCCGCCGCAGTTCCGCAAGGAGCCGCGCCTCATCCTGAAGATCGGCCTCAACATGCCGGTCCCGATCCCCGATCTCCGCCTCGACGACGACAGCATGAGCTGCACGTTGTCGTTCAACCGTTCGCCGTTCTACTGCGTCGTCCCGTGGACCAGCGTGTTCGCGATGGTCGGCGAGGACGGACGCGGCATGGTCTGGCCCGACGACGTTCCGCAGGAGCTGGCCGTCAAGGTCGTCGACCCCGCCGAGCAGGGCGCTCCAGCTGGACCCGCCTCGGCTTCCAGCGGCAGCAGCAGCGCGAGCGGCGCCACCGCAACCGGCCGACGTGGCGAGGGCACGCGCCGCGCGTCCACGCGTGATCGCGCGCAGGCGCAGGCCGACGAGGCAGGCGCGGCCGAGCGACCCACTTCGTCGCGAGGCGCCGGCGGCAAGCGGAAGAAGAAGAAGGAGGAGGGACCCCCGCGTCCGGTCCTCCGCGCAGTCCCGTCCGTATCGGCAGTACCGTCGCCGTCCGTACCGTCAGCGCCCCATACGTCGGCGTCCGATGCAGTCGAGCCGGCCGCGATGCGCAGGAGCGAAGGCTCCGCGAGCGAACGCCCGCGCGAGATCAGGCAGCCGCCAGAGTCGCGCCGTCCGAGCAACCCCGATGGCTCGCGCGTGCGTGATGGCGTGTCCGCGGTCCCGACAGGTGCGCGTCCGCGCCCGGGCTCCGGGGCGCAGCCGTCGCCGCCTTCCGCGCGACCGAAGCGCGAGCTCCCTCCGTACTTGCGCGTCGTCAAGTAGAACGCGCTGAGCGGCGACGCCAAGGACCTCGCCGCGATTCCGGAAGTTCAGGCCGCCTACCAGCGCGGCAGACCGCCATCTCGGAGATGGTTCGGGACCCGAACTATCTCCGGCGCCCCCTTACCACCCGCCGTCTCAGCGCACGAACGAGCAGCCGTGCGCCAGCGCGTCCTGCGCGCGCTCGCGGACGCGCGGTGATTCATTGGCGACCCAGCCGGCTCTCAGCGCACGGCACGTCAGCCGCAGGTCCGAGAGCTCCGTGGAGTACGGATCGACTGCTTGCATGATACATCCACGCGCCAGCGGCGCCTTCGTCAGCAAGTCGGCGACCACCGGATCGAGCGCCGCCGAACAGCGCCGTAGCGAGAGCTGCAACGGTACGGTGAGCGCGCTGTGCGAGTCGACCGGACGCTCGACCAGGCCCTTCGCCCAGATCACCGTGAGCCGCGCGCACGGCAGCTGGCTCTTCGCGGCGGCGGTGATGAGCCCCGGCTCCGCGTTGACGGCGAGCCAGTCGAGGACCACGTCCTCGGTGGTCGCCATGGTGAGCACGACGTCGACGCACGATGCATGATCGCGCCCCTCCGGCGGCACCGAGAGCACGAGCGACTTTGCGTCGCCGCTCGCCTCGGGCAGCCCGATGCCGTCGCACATCGCGCCGCGCGTCTTCGCATCGAGGAGCCGCCGCTGGACGTGCGTATGCGCGGCCGGACCGATGCTCGCGAGCACGCCCGCGACCACGCTGCCGCGATGGCCTGCCGACAACCGCACGACCGCGCCTTCGAGATCGGGCACGAACGGAATCAGTCGCGGGTCTCGTCGAGGCAATGCCGTTGCCGCGACATCCGCGCGCGTCGGGTCGGCGAGCGCGGAGCGCAGGAACCTCGTTCCCCAGGGAGCGCTGCGGGTCACTGCCTCCCACGCCGCGATGTACGCGTTCACGTCGATGGTCGAACGCTTCTCCAGCACCGCGAGCGCCTTGGGGTCCGAGTCCGCGAGCCGGCCCAGGGCCGCCATCGCCTGCGGCGAGGCCTCGCCTTCGAGCCAGGCGACGTCGTGTTTGGCTTCGGCCTCGCCCACGGTCTTCGGCGCACAGGCCGCCGACGCGGCGAGGACCCCGAGGAACGAGGCCGCGATCAGCGCCTTTATGGGG
>JAYTZB010000216.1:0-11850 GCA_043742085.1 Polyangiaceae bacterium | reverse complement strand
GTGGCACGTGATCGAGGCCAACGACAAGCACCTGGCGCGCGTGCGGGTCATCGAGGCCATCAGCGAGCGCATGAAGCTCGCGTTCCGGAAGTAGACGCGACGCGGGAAGCCGAGACGACGGCGGCCGCGCTGCCCGTGGGCAACGCGGCCGCCGTCGTGGTCACGCTCGACGTCTACTCTGGCAACGCGTCGGCTCAATGTCTCCGTATCCGTGTCGTAGCGGAGGTTGCCGACGGACAACCGCGAGCTCATGAGCAGTCTCTTTCCACAGCTCCTGGATTCGCTTCCGAGGAGTCTTCATCGCCGCCTGGAGCCGGCTCGATCGGGATGAGGACATCGTGAGCTTTGACGATAACAGCGCGCCCATGACCGGCAAGAGCCCACGCGTGCGCGAGAAAGGGCACGCATTTACGCCCTTTCTCGCATTTTTTGGCGGCTACGGCGGCGTGGTCAGCGCGGCGCGGAGGTGCGCTGTGCCTGTCCGCGCGACGTCGTTCGGGCAGCACGCGCCGCGCCGTGGAGACCCTCGGCAAACTCCTCGATCATCTTCTCGTTGAACGCCGGAAGGTCGTCGGGCTTCCTGCTCGTCACGAGACCATCGTCGGGCAGGAGCAGCGCGTCGTAGTCGTCGGCCCTCGCGTGCGCGAGCGGCACATCGACGGGCATCCTTCCTTCGGCGAGACGATCGCGCAGATCGCTCCCTCACGTTCGAGCGCCTCCTTCGGGCTGGTGAGCTCGACCTGCTCGAACCCATCCGTGACGACGATCGCTACCCTCTTGCCCTCGAGCTTCTTTGCCGTGTCACTGCCTCCGGCGCTTCACCTGCGGAGACGAGGCCATGACGATGAGGGAGCTACGGCGGCGCCGACGCGAGCGCGCTCGCGAACGCCGCGACGAAACGCTCCTGCTTCGAGCGCTCGACGGCGCCCGGGCGCGCTTGGCGCACGATCGCGATCGCCGCGGAAGGCTCATGGCCGAGCGCGACGAGGCAGCATGCAGCCGCGGTTCCCGTGCGTCCCAGGCCGCCCTTGCAGTGGATGACGACGGTCTCGCCCGCTCGGGCCGACGCGAGGATCCGCTCCACGAGGGCGACCATCACGTCGACGGACTCCGGCACGCCGCCGTCGACGATCGATTCGTGGATCATCTCCAGCCCGAGCTCCGTACCGCGCTCGCGCAGGTCCGCGATGCCGAGGTCGCGCAGCTCGTGCAGCTCCATGAGCGTGACGACGCGCTTCGCCCCGAAGGTGTCGCGAAGACACGTCAGGTCGAGAGTGAGGTCGCGTGCCCATGCGCCGCTGATGCCCGCGCCCTTCTTGCCCGGCGCGAGCGTCATTCCGATGCCGCCTGGCAGCTTCGTGAGCGCTGGAGGCAGAAAGTCCACGCGCAGCGGCGAGTCCAGCGACGTGCGGTACGGGCCTTGGCTTGCCATCGCGTTTGGTCATCTCACACGGCGTGGCTCCCCACAAGACGACGGGCCACCGCGAGTCGCGCCCACGAGCTCGAAGGCGCGCGCGCGGCGACGCCCGCGCAGGCGCGCGAGCTGGGCGCGGTGCGACGCACGATCGAGCGCGACGAGCGCAGCCCAGACATGACGACACGCCTCACGGCCCAGCGCGAAGACTGGACAGCTGCACGCCACCTGGAGCTCACGGCCGACGGCGTCGAGGCGAACGACGAAGAGGCTCGGCCCGTCACGCACGCGCGCGACCGCGTGGCGTTCGCTCGCCTCCTCGTCGGCGATCTCCACACGCTCCTCGCGCGCCATCTCCGACCCGCGCTGGCGGCTATACGACGTGAAACGATGCGCCACGCGCCAGCGCAGCGGAGGTCGGCGGACAGGGATGGCCATCGCGGCCGGCTCTCGCGAGCCTCGTGCCAAGCTTCGAATCGAGCGATTTCCAGCGCTTGACCCTCGTGACCCTATGGCCGGGACAGCGCAGAGGGTGGCCCGGGACACCCGCTCCAGCTAGTGTGCGCGCCGTGAAACGCTCGTTCTTCGTCGTTGCGCTCGCCGCTCTCATCGGAGGCGGCCTCGCCTCCCTCGCCTCGGCATGCTCCAGTGACTCGGCTTCCACGACGACCGCCGGGGCCGACGCCGCCGCCAACACCGATGCACGTAGCAGCGACGGCTCCAGGGCCGACGCAGCCTCCGACGCCGGGACCGGGACGGGCCCGAGCACGTGCGAGGTCACGCGCGCGTATACCGTCGACTGCACCGCGGGCTCCGACGCGGGCGATCAGCTCACCTGCGGCGCCGCGAAGTTCGACGCCTGGTGCGCGCTCAATGACCAGGCCATCAACAGCGACGCCTATCGACGCGCCGAAGCGACGTGCCTCACCCACGCCAATTGCGACGGGCTCGCGCGTCGCGACTGCGAGTACCGCACCTACGCCATGGCGACGCCGACGACGGCGCAGACCAGCCTCGTCGCCGCGTATTGCCAGACCTGCGAGCCGATGGACACCGCTGGCTGCGCCAAGCGCAAGACCACCTACGATCCCTCGAAGGGGCCGAGCTCCACCGACGATGTCTTCGTCGCCGCCTGGGAGCTGAACGACACGCTCGCCGACCAGATCCGCACCACGTGCACGGGCAAGGCGCTCGACGGCGGGATCGCAGCCCAGGTCGACGGCGGCGCGGCGAATCCGTGCCTCAAGGCCTTCGGCAACTGCGCCGGTGAGATCTACGTCAACGCGCTGCCGGATTGCCCCAAGTGAAGAACGTGAAGCGCGCGACGGCCTAGGGCCGGCGTCGCGTCAGCGTCAGCCGTCAGCGTCGCGGGCCCATCGACGCGCGAAATGCGGCCACCACGTGTCGAGCCGCGGCGCCTGCGTCACCGCTTGCGGGCTTGCTCTGCTGCTCGGCAAGCAGCCAGGAGTCGGCCACCGTACCGTCGGGCCTTATCCACGCGAGCTGGAACACGCGCTGGCCGTCGATGACGTGCGCCGTGGCCGCGATCTCGTGAGCGGAGACCGCCGCGTCTTCGACGAGCGTGGTGGTCTCGGGGGCGAGCACCGCGAGCTCCGAGGCTTCGGGTCCACGCCTCCGCAGCACCTCGACGAGCGACGACGCCGGCGTCGGCAGCGGTAGCGACTTCGCGAGCAGCGGCTCGCCCTCGACATGCCACGTACCGCCGTGTTGCTCGAGCCATTGCGCGAGCTCCGTGGCGGTCGTGCGCACGTGCATGCAACGAGTCTAGCGCAAAGCGCCGTGCCTCTGTCAGTAGCTCGCGACGAGCATCCCGCTCGAGAGCTGGCACTTGCCTTCCTGATTCGGCTGCCCCACCGAGCGGATGACCTGACGCGCGTCGGCGTCGACGAACCGGCCCGTCATCTCGACCTGGATCATGCGGACGATCGCATGATCGAGCCGCGACACGTTGTAACAAGGGATATGCGGCTCGGCGTGGCCGTTGCCGATGCCTGAGTCGTTGGTCAGGAACACGTAGCGGCCGGAGGTCATCTGCGCGGCGGCGCGCATCTGGTACTCGGCGGACTCGTCGGCGTCGCTCGAGGCGACGGGATAGATGTGGACGCCCTTCTTCTTGGCGTCGCGAATCACGGTGCCGAGCTTCTGGCCCTCGCCCGGGTGCGCGGTGCGCAAGAGCATCAGCCACCCAGAACGCGAGCTTCGCGACGTTGGGCGCGGTCCGCCATTGCTGCTTCATGCCCGTCGAGAGGCCCTCGACGACCGTCTCGGGCGTGTCGCCGCCGCCGCCCGCCGACTGCGCGCGCAGGCTCTGCCGGAACTTGTTGGTGTCGGTGGTGAACTCGAAGCCCTTCGCGACGTACTCGTCGCCGTGATCCTTGTAGACGACGAGGCTCCAGCGCGGCGTGACGTTCGGGAACGTGGTGCGGACCTGCGTGGCGATGGAGTCGAACTCGCTCTGGAGATACGAGAGCTCGTCGCCCATGCTGCCGGTGGTGTCGAGCACCAGCTGGACGTCGAGCTCGGTGCGCGGCGCCTGCTGCGCGGCGGCCGCGGCGCGCGCTTCGACGAGCTCGGTCTGGCTGAACATCACGAAGTCGCTGCCATGGCTCTCGGTGAAGCGGCTCGCGTACGGCTTCCAGAAATCGAAGGGCTCGACGCCGCGCCACAACCGGCCATCAACCCGACCAGACCGACGATTCCCAGCGTTCGCATGCCCGTGTCAACGGACGCCGACGCCTAGCCTCACACACGGCGCTAAACGCGGGAAAAACTAGGCGATTCCCAGGACCCTTCGCATCACGTCCTGGGCCACGCGGAGCGAATGATACGTCTCGAGGTAGGTGTAGCCGCCCTCGCGGATGCGCTGGCGCAGCGCCTCGTCCTTCACCAGCTTCTCGACGCGCTCGGCGAAGCCCTCGGGATCCTCGGCGACGAGCGCCTCGTTGCCGTCCGAGAGCGGAAGCCCGAACGCGCCGTCGGGCGTCGTGACCACCGGCATTCCAGCGCGGAAGCCCTCGAGCATCTTCACGCGCACACCCGAGCCGCCGAACACCGGCGCGAGCATCGCGAGCGAGCGCTGGTAGAGCGGCTCTAGCTCCTCGAGAAAGCCCACCGTCGTGACGCCAGGGACCTTCCACGCATCCGGGACGCGCGGCTTGCCCGACGCATCGGTCTTCAGCCCGACACCGGCGATCTCGAAGGTCGCATCGGGGACGCGCGCGCGGATCTTTGGCCAGACGTCGCGACAGAACCAGTCGAGGCCGGCGACGTTGGGATGCCACCGCAGGTTGCCCACGTAACAGAGGTTGGGCGTGGCGGTCCGCGGCCGGTCCTTGCGCTCGAACGGCAGCACCATCGGCACGACATGCGCGTGGATGCCTGCGAGCTGATCGAAGTGCGTCGCGTCCTCGGTCGAGATCGCGACGACCGCGTGGGCGGTCTTCAGCGCCGCCTTCTCGAACTTCACGCTCGCGCGCACCTCGGCCTGGGCGACCAGGCGCTTCACGCCCTTCTGCTTGTCGGCGAACTGCTTGAAGAAGTCGCTCTCGACGTTGTGCTGATCGAGGACGATGCGACACGAGGGACGCTCGATCTCCACGTCCGGCAGGTAGCGCGCCATGCCCAGGTGATCGACGTAGACGACGTCGACCGCGGTATCGGCGAGCTCGCGACGGAGCGATTTCCGCACGCGCGGTGAGTCCCACTTCGCGGCGAGGTACGGCACGCCCCGCAGCGCACGCAGCGCGACGACGCGCGGTACGTAGCGCTTGAAATCGAACAGGTGGACGGGATGGAAGATCGGCGGCAGCACCCGCAGCTTGGGGATCGCCGCGGCCAGGGCGCGGCGATCGGCCTCACTCACGGGGACCTCTGCGACACTCAGGACAGTGACGCTCTCGACCTCGGGCAGCGACGCGAGAATGCGCAGCTGGGAGACCGTTCGCACCGACCCGCCGCTCGTCGCCGGCCACGGAAACTCCGTCGTCAGATGGAGGACGCGCATGCTCAGGGACGACGAACGTAGCCCATCGCGAGGCTCACGTCGCGCGTGTATCCTCGTCTCGTGCTTCCGCGTGATCAGGCATGTGCGGCGCTGTTGTCTCGCCTCGATTTGATCCGTGATGCCGAGGGCGAATCTGCGCTGCTCGACCGGCTCGCGCGTCCGAACAAACCGTTCGTGGTCTCGTTCCTCAACCAGCACGGCTTCAACCTGGCGTGGTCGAACCCCGAGTTCTGCCAGACGCTCATGGACGCCGACGTCCTCCTCCGCGACGGCATCGGGATCTCCGCGTGCCTGAAGATCATCGGCCAGGATCCCGGCGAGAACATGAACGGGACCGACCTCATCCCGCGCATCGCCGCGCGCTTCGAGGATCGACGCGTCATGCTGCTCGGCACGGTGGAGCCCTGGCTGGAGCGCGCCGCGGCGGTCCTCACCGAGCGAGGCTGCAACGTGGTCGCGCGCATCGACGGCTTCCAGACCGAGGCGGCCTACGTCGAGGCGGTCCGTGCCGCGCGCCCCGACCTCGTCATCCTCGGGATGGGCATGCCGAAGCAAGAGCGCGTCGCCGCGGAGCTCGCGAAGGCGCTCGACTACCCGGTGCTCATCGTCAACGGCGGCGCCATCATCGACTTTCTCGGCGGACGCGTGGAGCGGGCGCCGCACTGGGTGCGCGCGGCGCGCATGGAGTGGGGTTTTCGCCTCGTGCAGGAGCCGCGTCGCATGTTCGGACGCTACGTCGTCGGCGGCGTCACGTTCCTCGGACGCATCGCCAAGCTGAAGTACGCCGGCCCCGCCGCCACGCCGGGCGCCGGCGACCAGTAACGCGGTAGACGCGGCAGGATTGGCGATGGCCCGAGCTCTGAAGCGCATCCTCGTCGTCGGCGCAGGGCTATCGGGCCTGGCGGCGGCCCGCACGCTCGCCGATCGCGGTCATGAGGTCCTGGTGCTCGACAAGGGACGCGCACCGGGCGGACGCTCGAGCACGCGAAGCGAGCCCGGGAAGCGCAGCTTCGATCACGGCGCTCAGTTCTTCACGGCGCGCGGCGACTGGCTCACGTCACGCCTGCCGGCGTGGGAGAAAGCGGGCGTCGTCGGAAGGTGGGCGCCACGCGTCGCCACCTCGCCCCCGCAGGCAGGTGCCGCCACCAGCCCGGACGGGCCGCGCGACGGTGAGACCTGGTGGGTCGGCACGCCCGGAATGGGAAGCCTCGCGGCGCATCTCGCGCGGGGCCTCGACGTTCGCACGGCATCGACCGTGACCTCGGTGATCCGGCAACATGAAGGGTGGCTCGTCGCGGGCTCCTCCGCGTCCGGCGCGCGCGGCGATCCCGCGAAGGCCTTCGAGCACGTCGCCGACGCGCTCGTCCTCGCCGTACCGGCGCCGCAGTGCGGAGCGCTCCTCGGCGAGGCTCTTGCGACGTCGGAGCTCGCACGTCAGGCCGCGGCCGCGGTGCTCGAGCCGTGCTGGGCGGCCATGGTCGCTCTCTCCGTCGCGGGAGAGTCATCCATCGACCTGATGACGTCGAGGAGCGAACCTCTGGCCTGGGCGGCGCGCGAGGCGAGCAAGCCGGGCCGGCGCGTCGAGGCCGACGAAGATCTGTGGACACTACACGCTTCTCCGGCGTGGTCGCGCACGCACCTCGAGGACGATTCGAACGATGTCGCGAGCTTCCTCGCCGACGCGCTGCTCGTTCGGCTCGCGGAGCTCGATCGCCGCGAGGGGCGTGACCGGCCCCACGCGCGGGTCACCCATGCCAGCGCGCACCGCTGGCGCTTCGCGCGGCCGGCGACCTCGCCCCACCTCGGCTGCCTCTACGACGACGCTCTCGCCCTGGCGCTGTGCGGCGACTGGCTGCAGAGCGCACGCATCGAGGGCGCGTTGACGAGCGGCATTGCCGCAGCCGCGCGCTTGCTCGAAGCCGATTGAGGCACGCGAACATGCCGTCTGGACGGCGTGGTTGTTCGGCCCTATGCCCAACGACGGATGTTGTGGTCGCTCGTCAAGAACACGCAGTGGGCTCCGATGCTCGACCTGCTCTCGCCGGCTTTCTTCGACGTGGTGCCGGCGCGCATGCTCTTCGGTGAGCTGCGTGGCCTCTCCACGCGTTACCTCAGCAAGAGCAGCTACGCCGAGGCCTGCGAGCTTCGGTCTCGTTCCCTCCAGCGTGCCGCGCTGCCCATCGATCTCGTGGCATCTCTCGAGAAAGAGGCGCAACCCGTGCTCGATGGAGCGCGTGGTGAGGCCGTCCTGGCGCTCTACTTCCATCAGGTCCTCGGTGAAGGTCCCGCCCTGCTCGATCTGCGGCGGGACGCATTCGCGCGCTCGGGCGAGCGCTGGAGCTGGAAGCCGGAGCCGGCGATAGCGGTGTGGGGCGCGGACTTCCGCCTGGCTTGCCGCGATCTCTACGAAGGCTTCTACCTCGACGACGCTGCACGGTTCTCGGAAGGGGCACGCGCGCTCGGTCTCGGCGAGGCCGAAGCGGAGATCCGGGCGCAGTTCGGCGACACACGCGTCGTCACGTTCTCGCTGGCCGACTTCCAGAAGAAGTTTCACGAGGTCTTCCAGCGCTGCAAGCAGACACGTTCGAAGCTGCATCCAGGGTTCCTCACGCTCGGTCTCGGGCTCGCCACGCTCTACGAGCACCTCGAACAGATCGCCGGCCCGCTGGACGTGCGCGCCGTGTTCGAGCGGGTCCAGTGCACGAAGCCGTGAGCGCCGACGTCAGCTCCAGAGCACGGGCGCGCGTCGTCGTCGCAGGTGCCAGCGGATTCGTGGGCCGTGCGCTGATCGACAATCTTGCGCGTGACCACGACGTCATTGCGCTCGCGCGGAGCGCACGCGGAGCTGCCGAGGGCGACCCGGTGACCTGGCGCGCGTGCGACCTCTTTCATCTCGGTGAGACCGAGGAGGCGGTGGCCGGAGCCGACTCGGCCTTCTACCTGGTCCACTCGATGATGCCCACGTCGCGCCTGACCCAGGGCTCGTTCGACGACATGGACCTCATCTGCGCCGACAACTTCGCACGTGCCGCGAAGACCTGCGGGATCCGTCACATCGTCTATCTCGGCGGCCTCCTTCCTGGCAGCGAGGACGAGCTGTCGCGCCACCTCGAGAGCAGGCTCGAGGTGGAACGAACGCTCGCTGCTCACGGCGCTTCTGTCACCACGCTGCGCGCGGGGATGATCGTCGGCGCGGGGGGCTCGTCATTCCGCCTCATGATGCGGCTGGTCAAGCGACTCCCGGTGATGGTCGGTCCTCGCTGGATGCGCTCGCGCACCCAGGCGATCGCCCTCGCCGACGTGGTGCAACTGCTCCGCTACGCGCTCGATCATCCCGAGCTCGCGGGCAAGGCCTACGACGTCGGCTGCGACGAGGTCATGACGTATGCGGAGATGCTACGCATGACGGCCGAGGTGCTCGGCAAGGACCCGCCCATCCTCACCTTGCCGGTCGCGACCGCGAACCTCTCGTTGATGTGGGTGAGCGTGGTGACCGGAGCCTCGAGGGCCCTCGTTCGCCCCCTCGTCGACAGCCTGAAGCACGACATGGTCGCGCGCGACGGCCTCGTTCTCCAGAAGCGCGCAGGTCTCGAGCCGACGCCCCTGCGCCGTGCGCTCGCGGATGCCGTCCTCCACGACGAGGATCGACCGACGGCCGCTCCGAAGACCGGCGCCCAGGGTGACTCGCGTGTGCGCTCCGTGCAGCGGCTGCCGCTCCCCGCGAATCACGACGCCGCGTGGGTCGCCGACGAGTATGCGCGCTGGCTTCCCACGTTCTTCCGGCCGTTCTTGCGCGTCGACGTCGATGAGACCAAGACGTGCCGGTTTTACTTTCGCCCTCTGCGATCGCCGCTGCTCGTGCTCGCGTTCGCGCCCACACGTAGCTCGGCAGACCGGCAGCTCTTCCGGGTGACCGGCGGGCTGCTCGCACGGCGCGCGACGGGCACGGGACGCCACCAGGCGCGCCTCGAGTTCCGCTCGGTGCTCGAGCGGAAGTGGGTGCTCGCCGCCATCCACGACTTCTCGCCTAGCCTCCCGTGGGTGATCTACAAGTTCACCCAGGCGCTCGTGCACCTGTGGGTGATGCAGGCCTTCGGTCGTCACCTCGGACGGCTTAGGGACGTCGGGCTGCGCGACGGCGAGCTCAGCGCCGATCGAGCGCCGTAGCGGGCTCCTTCTGGATGATGTCGCGGCGCAAGAGCGCGATGTTGTAGAGGCCGCGCTGCCGCGCGGGGGTCATCACGATCGTCACGTGCTGCTCCGAGTGCCGAAATCGAAAGATGAAGTCGAACGAACGGACGCGCACGCTCGACGGGTCCCGCACGAGCGCCTGGAACTCACCCTCGAACTCCCTCACCCGCGTGCATGGGGCGACGTCGGTGAAGAAGTTGCGCCCCACCACGCGCTCCTTGGGGAGGCGCGCGAGGCGTGACTCGGTGTCGTTGTAGTGGACGACGCGGCCCTGAGCGTCGATGCAGATGAGGCCGTAGGGCAGCTGATCGAGCTCGTTCGGCGAGAGACGCGAGACGGTACCGAAGTCGAGCCCGGCCCCGTCCATCGGCGCCGCGGCGCGCGGCGTGCCGGTCGGAACGTCCTGGGGTGCATAGAGCGCGTGTCCGAGCGCGCGCGGGAGCGGCGACGGGCGCGGAAGCGGAGGGACATCGTCGTTCTCGTCGTGCGTCGCCGAACCCGAGCGCGAGCGCGCCAGCTCGGCGCGGAGGCGAGCTACCTCGTTCATCAGGAGCACCGCCTCGCGCGCCGCGGCTTCACGCGCTTCGAGACGAGCGAGGAGCGTGCCCATCTCGCTCCGCAGTCGATCACGCTCGGCGATGAGCTCCTCCACGTTGACGGGCTCGCTGGGAGCGGGAAGGGTCCGTCGAACGGCCGGTTTCGCTGCAGGAGTCATGCTGCGCTCCCCTGGAGCAGCGCAGGCTTCGAGGCCAGGTCGATCCCCCTGCGGAGCGTTCCGAGGAGGCGATCCAGCCGCGCCGCGGAACGCTCGTCGGTCCGGCCGAAGGTGACCAGCGACACGCGCGAGCCAGGTGTCACGGCAGACCATGTGACCGTGTAACCGCCGCGCAACGTGGCCGCGACGCGCACCAGCGACACGGCGCGGAGCGTGCGGGTCACCTGCTCGGTGAGCGCCGTCAGCGCCGTGGCCACGGTGTTGCGTCCACTCGCGGCCGGGCCGTCCTTCGCGGCGGAAAAGACCGGCCGCCCGTCGACGGCGAGGACGATGGCCGTGCAATGCTCGGTGAGCTCGCGCTCCAGCACGGCGAAGACCTCCGTGAACGGCGCGCTGGAGACCTCGCTGCGATCGCTCGATCCGCTCAGCGAAAGGGACGCTGGGACGCCCGCTGGCAGCTCCTCGAGATCCCGGACGGCAGCGTGCATCACCGCGTCGACGACCAGCGGATTCACGGGTCGACTCGTGGTCTTCACGACGAGGAGCGCTCCCTCACCGCGGCCCGCGAGCGGCCGCGCATGCACGTGCACCGCGCCGGCGGTCTCGAACGCGACATCGAGCACGGGGAGCGCGACGAGGCTTAGGCGTCGGCAGAAATGCAGCACGTGAGGGGCGAGCGCCGAGAGGTCGGCCGATGCGCTCTCGGTCTCGCGGGTGAGCGGATGACCGCTGCGATCGGCGAGCACGACGTCGTCGACGAAGGTGAGCCCCTGAACGAGCCGAGCGAGCTCCTCGGCGTCTCGTGGCGCGGGGCGGTCGACGAAGACCGCGCTGCTCGAGAGCGCTTGCCCGGCCAGGCTCGCCCCTTTCCAGCGCGCGCTCTCGCCTTGAGCTTCGCGCGCGCGGCGCTCGGCGGAGTCGCGCTGCGACACCATCACGGTCACCTTGCGTGACGTCTCGGCTTCCGCGTCGCGCGCGCCGCGCTTCTTACCTGCCGCGAAGGCCAGGGTTGCCGAGCCCGCGCCCACGAAGGTCACCATGCCGGCCACGAGGACGAGCGAGTCGATCACGACCGCCTCTCTTCCTTGCGCACCTGCTCGGCGACCCAGAGTGAATCGGCCCGCAGCGCACCCGGCGCAGCACCGTTCGCGCCGATGACGATGACGCTGCGAAACCCGTCGACGTCGGCGATGGCGATCGACGCCTCGCTCCCCTCGAGCGTGGTCGCGCTCATCTCGCCGCAGCCGAGCTCCGACGAAGCGCGATCGAGCAGCTCGCGAAGAGGAACGGCGACCGCGACCGCGCACCTCACGACCTCGGGCGACGTGGTCTCGCTCGCATGGATACGGCCGTCTCCGTCGACGATGAGGACCCCCACGATGTCGGGGTTACCGCGGGCGAGGATCTCGGCGAAGCTGGACACAGACGGCATGAGCGACCTTTCCGCGACTGTCCGCCCGTGACAACGGTTGGACAATCGTTAGACAAGTCGACTATGGGCCTGCC
>JAYTZB010000215.1:0-9228 GCA_043742085.1 Polyangiaceae bacterium | reverse complement strand
CGGAAGCCACGCACGCCACGATCGGTGCGAAGAGAAGAGCGGCGCCGGCAAGCGAGAGCTGCATGCCCCACCCCTCGTGCACCCGGTGTGCCGAAGCTGGCGGAGCGAGACCGCGCTGGCGGTCACGCGTGTTGGTGTCGAGTCCGCCGCGAATTTCGCGGTGCCGTCGTCGTCTTGCGCACGCACCTGCGCGACCCGGGGGACCGTCCGGTGTGCGCACGCACCACCGCCGCCTGAACCCAGGACGCGGCCCGTGCTCGACCGAGGGGTCGTCAGGGCGCGAGCTTGGCGATGGACGCGACCGCCCGCGACGCAGCGACTCCCACGATCTCCTCGATGGGACGCCCGGACTCGTGCGACGGATCGCTCGGCAGGCCGGTGAGCACGCGTATGGTCGGCGCGATGTCGGCGAGCGTCACGTTGCGCGTTGGACACGCGACGCCGCGTGTCGCCACGCGCCCGCCGAAGGCGAGGACGAACGTGCGCGCGGAGGTGAGGCTGGACGCGCCGTGATGCTGGAAATCGCGGTTGCGCCCGTGATCGGTGGTGACGATGACGGTGGTGCGCGCGCCCAGATCGCCCATGCCGTCGAGCGTGTCGGCCACCTGCCCGATGAACGTGTCGGCCTGCCCGATCGACGCGAGGTACGCGGGGTAGTCGTTGCGATGGCCGTATTCGTCGGGATCGCCGAGGCCGACGTGTAGGAAGGCGGGCTGCGCGGAGCGGAGGTACTCGAGCGCGATCGCCGCCGTGCTCGCGTCGGGGCGGTAGCGGCCATGACCGGGATAGGCATCGGCGCGCTCGCCAACGGCGACGAGCAGCTCGAGCGCGTGGTTCGCGATCGGACGCGACTCGGGCCAGCGCTGCGTACCCTCGGCGACGAGCATGGGCATCGATTTGTTGCTCACCGCGCGATCGAGGATCTCCCAGGAGCCGATGCTCGCGACCGGTCCCAGCCCGGCGTGCACCGCCTCGTCGAGGACGGTGGGCGACGTGGTCCGGTCACAGTTGTTGTCGCGACAGCGCGTTCGCCGGCCGGTGAAGATCTCGAGATAACCGGGCAGCGACACGTTCGCGCCGCTCGCCGTGTGGACCTCGCCGCAGCCCGGGCGCTCGGCGCCGAGCGCGACGCCGCGGGTGGCGACGAGACGATGGGTCCGCGGCATCACCGCCTCCGGACGGCGGAGCTTCTCGACGTTTGAGCCGGGACGCAGCTGCGGGTCGGCGCCGTCGAAGACGTCCTCCGCGCGAACTCCGTCGATCGTGACGAGCACGATGCGGCCACTCGTGGCGGGGTCGACCGGTAGCTGACCGGACGCGGCCCCCGGCATGGGAAGGTCCTCGTAGGCCTCGGCCGATGCGAAGGCGAGGCGCGATTGGCCGTGATCGACACACGAAGGAAGTCCGATGACGGCGACGAGCAGGGCGGCAAACGAGACGGGCGGGTACTGCTTCAAAGCCCACTCTCCTCTTCACTACAAAGGCTAGCTACGGTTTCGGGTCACGCCACGCCGCAAAAAGCCTCGCTTCGTGAACGGCACGGGCGAGTTGCCTCAATGGCCACGCGGGTGGGCCGCGCCGGCAACCTCGATCGCCTTGCCTACATCGTCAGCGTGGGCCAAAGAGGCGCGCATGAGCTCGAACAAACTCCTCGCGGTCCTCGTCTCCTTCGTCTTCGTGGCGGCCGGCTGCGCCGTCGACTCGAGTGAGGACCCTGGTGTGCCCGCGGACCCCGCGGCCGCCGACACCGCCACCACCGCCGATGACGGCACCGAGGCGATCGGCACGACAGCCGACCAGCTCACGGCGCTCACGTTTGCATCGGTCGGACCGAAGGTCGCCGGCACCTGCGGCGGCTGTCACGCGCAGTTCAAGACGCTCGCCGGCATCAAGGCCGACAAGAAGGCGATGATCGCGAAGATCACCGCCGGCGCGATGCCGAAAGGCAACCCCACGTGGAAGACGAGCGCCGACGGCAAGACCGTCCTCAAGTGGCTGAAGACCGGCGCGGACCTGAAGTAGTCAGCGATCGGAGCGCGCGAGCTCGTCGGCCATGGCCGAGAGCACGACGCGCGCGGCATCGACCTGCGACGCATCGAGCCGCCCCAGCGCGCGGCGAACCGCGGCCTCGACGGTGCCCGCCTGGATGCCGTCGATCCGACCGCCTTCGCTCGTGAGCGCGAAGTGCGCGATGCGCGCGTCGCTGCGGTCACGCTCTCGCGCGACGAACCCGCGCTCGACGACGCGCTTGAGGACGCCGGTGAGCGTGCTGGGGTGCACGTGGAGCAGCTCCGCGAGACGCCCCGCGGTGATGGCGGGAAAACGGCCGATGAGCCGGATCACCACGCGCTGCATGCCCGTGACGCCGAGCTCGACCTCCATGCGCTTGGAGCGGCGCTGGAGGCCGTGATCCATCGCCCAGAGGAGGCGCATGAAATCCAGCGTCGACCCGAGAGGAGCCGACGCTGCCTGCACGGCCTCGCGTGCGCGCGCGGCCGCCACGCTCACGTCTCGAGGACCCGGAGGCGCACGCGCGCCTTCCCGTTCCCCTCTTCCGCGAGCACCACGGTGCCGAGCGACGGCGGGAGCGAGAGATCCTGCCCCTTGGCGTAGACCGGGTGCCGCCCGTTCTGCTTGTACCAATCGGCGACCGAGGCCGTGGCCTTCATCTTCTCGAGGATCTGCCGCCAGCCAACGCCGGTGTTGTAGGCGCAGAAGCTGATCTCCCCCATCTGCGTGCCGTAGGGGATGATGCACATCTCGGTACGGCGGAAGTCGTAGTTGAAGAGATCCTGGAACCACATCCCGGCGACGAAGAGGATGCGCCACTCGAACTCGTGCGCGTCGCTCTCGTGCTCGCCGATCTTCTTTCCGCGGGCGCCGGTCTGGCTCATGAACTGCTTCATCAGCACGGGGAAGCTGACGGGCGCCTTCTCGGCGTCGAAGTTCTTGAGCATCGCCACCGCGACCTCCGCGATGGTGATGGCGCGGCCCTGCGAGGCGTCGGTGATGTCCTGGATGTCGTGCAGGAGCTGCTCGAGATCGAGGAACTCGGTGACCGGGATGGCCTTCTTGGTGGTCTTGTGGACGAAGATGGCGGTGCCGATCCCGCAGTTGGGGTGACAGCCGCACTTCATCGAGCCCCAGTCGGCGCTCTCGCCGAGGATGGTGTCGGTGAGGTCGCTGAACGGGCCCATGGCGGAGAGCGGGAACCAGTCGCGCATCGGCTCGGTGATGCCCGACTGCGTCTTGATGTCGTGCGCGAGGTGGCTGAGCGTGTAGCGCTGCTTCTCGCGGAGCTCGTCGGTGATGTCCTCGTCGCGGCCGGTGAAGCTGACCGGCTGGAAGCTGACGACGGTGACCTTGTCGGCGTTGTTGATGGCGAAATCGACGATTTTACCGACCTGATCGTTGTTCACGCCGTTGATGACCGTGACCACGAGGATGACGTCGACGCCCGCGGCGTGGAGGTTCTCGATGGCGCGGACCTTCACGTCGAAGAGGTTGCCGATCTTGCGGTGCGAGTTCGACTCGTTGTCGACGCCGTCGAACTGCAAGTAGGCCATGCGGAGTCCGGCGGCCTTCGCCTTGTGGGCGAGCTCGGGATCCTGCGCGAAGAGGACGCCGTTGGTCGCGCACTGCACGGCGAAGAAGCCGTTGGTGCGCGAGTACTCGATGGCCTTCAGGAAGAACGGCGACAGCGTGGGCTCGCCGCCCGAGAACTGGATGCTCATCTGGCGACGCGGCTGCACGGTGAGCGCGTCGTCGAGGATCTTCTGGATCTCCTCCCACGTGAGCTCGTGGACGTAGCCGACCTGGTTGGCGTCCATGAAGCACGGGTCGCACATCATGTTGCAGCGGTTGGTGAGGTCCACGGTGAGGACCGAGCCGCGCCCGTACTTGATGCTGGAGCTGCCGTGCTCGCGGAGCTTGGTGAGCGGCGCGAGGAAGTCACGCCCGGGATAGAGCTGCTCGAGGCGCTGGAGGAAGCCGGGGTCCATCGACATGACGTCCTCGAAGTGCCCGTGCGTCGGGCAGTCCTTGGTCATCACGACGCACTGCACGCCCTTCACTTCCTTCTGGACGATGCGCGCCTTGATCTCACCGGGCCGGCCGTCGACCAGCTCGCGAAGATCGCGCTTGCCGCCGAGGATGTCGGTGCGGACCTCCTTCACGCAGCGCGGGCAGAGGGAGTCGGTCTCGCGCGGGAAGCCGAGCTGCGGAAACGTGCGCTCGCGGCGCTTCAAGAGCGGCGCCGGCGCCCATGAAGGCTGCGCCGAAGGACGCTCGATGGCCTTGTTGAGGCGCTGCACGAGAGGCCAGAGGCCCTTCGCCGAACGAGTCAGGGCTCGGGTCAGAACACGGGTCGGGGTGCCAGAGTCGATGGGACGCACGTGGGCACCCTATAACGAGCAGCGAGCAGGGAAAAGCCTGGCATGATGCGACGCGTGAAACCCGGTCCTGCGCCCGTCAAGGGCAAGACGTTGATCCTGGGGGTGCTCGGCGCGCTCGTCGTCGTCGTGGGCCTTCTTTTCTGGGCCGGGTTGACGGGCGGGAGCACGCACGTTCCGCTGTCGGCGCCGGGCGTCGGCTTCACCGTCGATGACACGGGAACGGCCACGGGAGCGGTCACGGCCGCGGCCACGGCCGCTGCGTGGGACGGCGCGGCGCTCGCCCAGACCGTCCACGATCCGAAGGTCCGCGACGAGCTCCGGAAGCGCATCCTCGCGGGGTGGGCTGCCGAGGGCGAGCCCGAGGTGGCGGCGGCCGCGAAGCAGGGTCGCTTTCTCCCAGCTCCGACCGGCCCCGACGGCGGCCGCATGGACTCGAAGTACATCCAGGAAGTGGTCCGCGGCGAGTTCTTCCCCATGGCCGAGAAGTGTTACGAGGAGCTCCTCACCCGTAAGAAGGGGGCCAAGGGGCGAATCGAGATGAGCTTCACGATCGTCGCGGACGAGAAGCTCGGCGGGATCCTCGAGGACGTCGAGGCCGATCACGGCGACGGCGGCCTCGCGGACGCGAAGATGACGACCTGCATGCGCGAGTCGATGTCCACCCTCGCGTTCCGCCCCCCGGCCCATGGTGGCTACGTCACCGTCGTGTATCCGTTCGAGTTCGCGCCCGACGACCTCGTCGACAGCGGCGCCGATCGCTGATCAGAACGCGATGGTCAGGGCTTCGGCCCGCCGCGCACCGGATAGCCGCGGTCGCGCCAGGCGAGGAGGCCCTCGTCGATCACCGCGGTGCGCGGGTAGCCGAGGACACGCAGTGCATCGCGCACCTTCCCGCTCTCGGCATGGGGACAGCCGCAATAGCTGAGGATGTAGCGATCCTTCGGGAGCTGCTTCGCAAAGGCCTCGACCTCGTAGAACGGGACGCTGATGGCGCCGGCGATGTGCATGCGCGCGTAGTCGGAGGGCGGACGCGCATCGACGATGACCATCGTCGCGTGACGATCGACCTCCTTCTTCACGTCGTCGACCTTGATGTAGTCGGTCTTGGCTTCGAAGGCCGGCTGCGGGCCGCGCGGATTGAGCACGACGCTGGTGAGCTCGCCGGGTCGCGGCGGCAGCGGCGGGGTCTCGTCGGGCGGTCGCTTCCAGCTGCGGAGGAGCGCGACGACGTCGTCGATCTCCGCGGTGCTGAGCTTGCCGTTGAAGGCGGGCATCGGCGTGCCGTCGCGTCCCCTCTCGATGGTGGTCGCGAGGTAGCCCTCGGTCGCGGATGCGAGGAGCTCGGGATTGGCCAGCGCGCCGTATTTTCCGTCCTTGCCGGCCTTGCCGTGGCACTTCACGCACTGCGCGGCGTAGGTCTTCGCGCCACGCGCGGCGTCGCCCTCCACCTTCCGTGCCTCGGTGCTCTCGCTGGGGTGCTTCTGCCACGTTCGGATGTACGCGACGATCGCCGACGCGTCCTCGTAGCCGAGAGGACCGCCGCGGCCGATCGACCACGGGCTCATCGTCGTGCCGGGGCGGCCCTTGACGATCGCGTCGCGCAGGAAGTCGTCGGAGACGAGCGTGAGGAGATCGTCGTTCGCGAGCCGCGGCGCCTCGTCGGCCGCGTAGCCGACGCCACCTTCGCCGTGACAGAAGTTGCAGTAGCGCCCGTAGAGGAGCTGCCCCCGCGCGATGGCCACCTTGGGGTCGGGAGCATCGGGCGCGGCATCACGTGCGCCGGCGACGGCAGCGTCGAGCATCGCGCCGCGCGCGCCGGACTCGAGTGCGGCGTCGATGCTGGTGGTGGCGTCGTCGACGCGCGGCTTGCAGGCGGCGAGTGCCGCGACGATGCCCACGGCGACGATGAAGGCGACTGCGGCCGAGGGGCGAGGCATGGCGCGAGTCTATGCGAGGGGCGGCCGCTCTACGAACCTCTCGCGCGGGCGGCGCGTCGGTCTAGAATCGGCGGCCGCGATGAAGAGCCACACCGAGTACTTCACGTTCCACACGAAGAAGAAGCGCGAGCTCGTTCATCTCACGCCGCGCCTCGAGGAGGTGCTCGCCAAGAGCGGCATCGTCGAGGGCTTCATGCTGGTCAGCGCCATGCACATCACGGCCGGGGTCTTCGTCAACGACGACGAGTCGGGCCTCCACGAGGACATCTGGAAGTGGCTGGAGGGGCTCGCGCCGTTCCGTGAAGAATACAAGCATCACCGCACCGGCGAGGACAACGGCGACGCGCATCTCAAGTCGATGCTCGTGCACCACGAGGTCACCGTGCCGATCACGAAGGGCCGCCTCGACCTGGGCACGTGGCAACGGGTGTTCTATGCCGAATTCGACGGCCAGAGGGACAAACGCCTCATCGTGAAGCTCCTCGGCTTCTAACGCCGCGTCCGAGAAGAGACGCGAACCAGAGACCGCGGAGTCACGAAGGAACGGAGACGAGACGGAGAGAGATGGGGTTTTGTTTTCGAGATTTCATGGCGCGATCGACAGGCGCAAGCCCGTGTCCGTCGCGTCGCACGCGCCACGATCGCGTACCAAATAAATCTCCGTGTGGCCTCCGTTTCTCCGTGCCTCCGCGGTCTCTGGTGCTGATCGTGTTCCTTGCGGTGGGGTGCGGGGGCGCGGCGGCCGGCGCGGAGACGGCGGGGCGGAGGGAGGACGGGGCGGCGGGGCGGGTGGCGGCGTTTCAGAGCGTCGAGGACGAGGTGTTGCGCGGCCTCGCGGCGGTCGATCGGCGCGTTGCGGCGCGGGCGCGGATCGAGCCGCGTGAGGAGGACCTGCGCCGCCTCACCATGGGGGCGCTGCTCGCCGAGGATCCTTCGCTCGCGGTGATCGATGGCGCGATCGATCCGTTCTCCTTCGAAGCGCGCGAGCGTGGCCTCACCGCCGTCAAGGCGGAGCTCGCGACGTCGCCCGTGGACCTGCCGGCGGCGGCGCAGGGGATGATGGCCTCACCGGCGTTCGAGAAGGAGCTGCTCGCGCGCGTCGTCGACGAGGAGATCGTGCGTCTCGAGGAAGAGCGCGCGCTGCCACGATCGGCGAGCGCTCTCGTTCGTGGCGTCGTCGAGACGTGGCGACAACCGCAGACGCCGCAGCAGGCCGGCGAGCGTGATCGCTGGCTCGCGCGGAGGCTCGACGAGGTGAACGCCGCGGTGTCCAAGGGCGGCGCAGGAGACGGCGCGCTCGACGTCGTGCGCGCGCGCGAGCTCGACGACGCGCTGGATGCGCTCGAGCACGCGGCCGAGGCGGGAGGGCTCGTGCACGCCACCGCCGAGCTCGTCAACCTGCGCAGCACGCTCGAGGCCCTCGCGACGAGGCCCGCCGCCGCCGCTTCCTCCGACTGGAGCCACGTCGGGCGTCGGGTGCAGGCGCATCTCGGCTTCGCGCTCGCGCCGGAGGCGATCGACGCACGCCTTTCGTCGCTCGAGCGGGCGCTGCGCACCGCCGCGGAGGGCGCCATCGAAGCCGCGCATCTCGGCGCCGACGCGCTCGCCGATCATGCGGCGCCGCTGGTCTTCCGCGCGGGTCCATGCGCGGCGGCGGTGCCGGGCTCGCGTGTCCGATCGATGTCGCCGCCGCCCGAGCGCATGGCCGCGTGCCACCTCCGGCAGACGGTGGCGACCGCGAGCGACGCTCCGGCCCGCGCGCAGGCGCTCGTGCTCCTGCACGATCACGTGGTGGTCGCGCAGTGGGCCCTCGATGTGTCGCGCGGCACTGCCACCATCGCGCAGGCAACCGGTAGGCATCGACCGCTGTCGCGCCCGGGCCCCGACGTCGTCGCGCGCTGGGAGCGCATCGCGCTCGCGCGTCCGACCGCTGCCATCGGCGGAGGTCTTGCCGCCGCCGTGCTCTACGACGCCGGAGAGGGCGAGGTAGCGACGCGCGCGCGCCTCTGGTCCGAGCTCGGTGAGATGCCGCTCGACATCGCCGAGCGCGAGGTGCGCCGGCGCTCGCTCGACACCGCCGAGCGCGATCTCAAGGCTGCGAAGGCGACGTCGCCCTGACGTTCGCGGGCGCGATGGCGGCGAGCTTCTCTTCCACCATCATGTCGGCGATGCGGTAGGTCGGCGTGCCGGTCTTCGCGCTGCGGTCCGCGATCTCGTGGATGGTGTCGTAGATCTCGAGCGTCTTGGTGCGCGACTTTGCCGCGTCGTAGCCGAGCACTTCCTGCGCCACGTTGACCAGGCCGCCCGCGTTGATGGCGTAGTCGGGCGCATAGAGAATGCCGCGCGCGTGCAGGTCGTCGCCGTGGCGAGGCTGCGCGAGCTGGTTGTTCGCGGCGCCCGCGACGATCTTCGCGACGAGGTGCGGGATGGTGCTGTCGTTGAGCGCCGACCCGAGCGCGCACGGAGCGATGACGTCGCACGCGGTGTGGAAGATCTTGTCGAGCGGCACGACGGTCGCGCCGAACTCGCGCGTGGCGCGCTCGGCCTTGAGCGGATCGACGTCGGCGACGGAGATCTTCGCGCCCTGCTGGTGCAGCTCCTTGCAGAGGTGATAGCCGACGTGACCGACGCCCTGGACGGCGACGTGCACGCCCTCGAGCGAGTCGCGACCGAGCTTCGCCTTCACGCATGCCTCGATGCCACGGCGGACGCCGAGCGCGGTGAACGGCGACGGATCGCCGGAGCCGCCGTTGGCGACGTCGACGCCCGTGACGTTCTTCGTCACGCCACGGATGATTTCCATGTCCTCGAGGCCGGTGCCGCTGTCCTCGGCGGTGATGTAGTGACCGCCGAGGTTCTCGACGAAGCGACCGAACGCGCGAAAGAGCGCGACGCGA
>JAYTZB010000214.1:0-2712 GCA_043742085.1 Polyangiaceae bacterium | reverse complement strand
TTCGATATCCGCCACCACCAGCTCGCGCGACGGCGGCGACACCGAGGAGACGTTCGCCGCCAAGGTGACGTTCCCCACCGGCGTCGCGCACGCCACGCTCACCTGGGCGGCTGGCTTCCGGAAGGTCATCTACACGCTCCACGGTGAGCACGGCGCGATTCGCGTCGAGGACGACGATATCGAAGTATCGATCCCGCGAGCGACAAGCTGGGACGTCTCGAAGCGCTCGATATCGTCGGACTGGAAGGATGCCAGTCACGTGCACTGGTTCGCCTCCCTGCTGGGGAGCTTCCGCGCCGCCATTGCCGTGGGCGACCACGTGGGCAGCGACGCCCGCGACGCGCTCGCGTGCATCGAGCTGATCGACGCCGGCTACCGCTCGGCGCGCGCCGGCGGCACGGAGCTCGCGCTCCGCACCCCATGAACCTCGACCTCGCATCCTCGATCGCTCTCGTCGCCATTCCCGTGGTGGTGAGCGTCGCGTATGCGGGGCGCCTCGCGTTGCGAGGTCGCGCGACGAGCGCGCGCGTCGAGCGCGAGGGTCACAGCGCTCTCCTCGCGAAGGGCGTGATGGAGATGTTCCACTGGGCCCTCGCGCCGGTGGGAAGAGCGTGCGTGAGGGCCGGCATCACCGCCAACGCCATCACCTTCGCGTCGCTCGCGCTCGGGCTCGCGGCCGGCGTTGCCGTCGCTGCCGGTCACCTCGGCGCGGGTGCCCTCCTCGCGGCGCTGTGCTCGGTGGGCGACGCGCTCGACGGCGTCGTCGCGCGCCTCTCGCGACGCGCGTCGGAGGCGGGAGAGGTCCTCGATGCCGCCGTCGATCGCTACACCGAGCTCGCGTTGCTGGGCGGCCTCGCCGTTCACCTCCGCTACGACGTGCGGCTGCTCGTGCTCACGCTGCTCGCCATCTGCGCTTCGTTCATGGTGAGCTATTCGACCGCAAAAGCCGAGGCGCTGGGGGTCACGCCGCCCCGCGGATCGATGCGCCGCAGCGAGCGCGCGGTGTGCCTCGTGCTGGGCACGGCGCTCGCTCCGGTCGCCGCCGAGCTGCTCGGCGAGCGGAGCGCCATCGCGCCGGTGGCGCTGGCGCTGCTGCTCGTCGCCGTGGCCGGGAACATCTCCGCCGTGCGCCGCCTCACCGCGGTCGCCCGCGCCGCCGACGCGAAGGGAGCGCCAGCCGAATGAGCACCTCGAGCATCTCGAACACGTCGAGCACGTCGCAGCCGAGCGATCAGCGGGCACGCCTCGTCACGTCCGTTCCCGGGCCGAAGAGCCGCGCGCTCCGCGAGCGGGAAGACGCGCTGCTCGCGCCGGGCTCGCAGGCGTACGCCATCGGCAGCGGCGTCGCGCTGGCGAGCGGGAAGGGGAGCGCCGTCACCGATGTCGACGGCAACACCTTCCTCGATCTCGTGGGCGGCATCGGCGTCAACGCCCTCGGGCACTCGCATCCCGCGATGGTCGAGGCGCTGGGACGGCAGGCGGCGTCGCTCTCGGTGGGCTCCTTCACGTCGACCGCGCGCGTCGAGCTCCTGGAGCGCGTCGCGAGCCACGCCCCGCAACGCGCCGAGGCGCCCGAGCGGCGAGTGCGCCGGCTCCAGCTCTATTCGAGCGGCGCGGAGGCGGTCGAGAGCGCGCTCCGTCTCGCCAAGTCGCACACCGGCAAGAGCGAGATCGTCAGCTTCTGGGGCGGCTTCCACGGCAAGACCATGGGCGCGCTCTCGTTGATGGGCTCGACCTTCAAGGAGGGATTCGGCCCCATGGTCCCGGGCTCGCATATCGTGCCTTATGCAGACTGCTATCGCTGCCCGCTGAAGCTCGAATACCCATCGTGCGGCCTCGCCTGCGCCGAGGTGGCGCGAAAGCAGATCAAGGCATCCTCGGCGGGAGGCGTGGCCGCCATCATCGTCGAGCCCATGCAGGGCACCGCCGGCAACGTCATTCCGCCCGATGAATTCCTCCCCGCGGTCCGCTCGATTGCCGATGATCTCGGAGCACTGCTGATCGTCGACGAGATGATCACGGGATTCGGTCGCACCGGCCGCTACTGGGGAATGGGCCATTCGGGAGTACGCCCCGACATCGTCACGCTGGGCAAGGGATTCGGCGGCGGATTTCCCCTGAGCGGTGTCCTCACCACCGACGCCATCGCGCAGGCCAGGCCGTGGGGCAATCCCTCGGGCTCGTCGTCGAGCTATGGCGGCAATCCGCTGGCGGCGGCGGCGGGCGCCACCTCGTTGCGCGTGATCGACGAGGAGCGCCTCGTGGAGAATGCCGGTGTCGTCGGCGACGCGATGCTGCGCGAGCTTCGCTCCTTCGCCGAGGCCTACCCGTTCGTCGGTGAGGTGCGGGGGCGCGGCCTCTTCCTCGCCATCGAGATGGTGCGCGACAAGAAGACCCGCGAGCCCATCGCCGCCTCGGTGGCGAAGCGCATCTACGACGCGTGCGTCCAGCGCGGGCTCTTCGTCATGGCGTACGCACCGCGCGTGCGCATCCAGCCGGCGCTCACGCTCGACGCCGCCACCGCCGCGAACGGCCTCGGCATCCTTCGCGACGTCTTCGACCTCGTCGCCGCCGAGCGCTGGTGGACCGCGCCGTGAGCACCCGACGCCAATCGCTCTCCACGCTGCCGTTCGTGCTGTGGCCGCTGCTCATGCTCGTCACCGGTCACGGCCGCTGGGATTACGTGGCGTTTCCCGCGGTGTGCCTGGGCCT
>JAYTZB010000213.1:0-2122 GCA_043742085.1 Polyangiaceae bacterium | reverse complement strand
CAGGTAAGAGACCGTTCGGCGCAGCGTGGTGGCTGAGCGCTTCGCCCGCGAGACCGATCAGCGACTCGATGCTGGCGGTCGTTGCGTCGGTCACCTCCGCCGGCGTGTACGCGAGGACATAGCTCTCCGGCTGCTCGACCGACGTGCACACGGTCGCATCGCCGAGCCGGGTTCGTACGCTCGTCTCCGCGGCGTTGCACGACGCGGCTGCGCCAGCCGCGAGGAGCGTGGCCGGTGTGGTGAACGCCGCGTGCTTCGGGCAGAGGACGGCGGTGGTCGGCCACGTCATCGTGCCCGATGCCGACTTCGCGCGCTGCAGCTGCGCCACCGTCTCGGGAAAGAACGTCAGCGTGAGCGCGCCGGTCTTCACGCCGGTCAGCGCCGGCGAGAGCGCAAACGTCGCGGGCAGCTTCGCGTCGAGCGCGGCCAGCTTCTGCTGGGTCTGGGCAGGCTTCGCTCCGAGCGTCGGGTCGAAGGACACGGGCACCTTCGACGACGCGGACGCCGCCGGCGCGGCCAGCACCAGCGCGAGAACGAAGCCCAAGGCACCGTCGAGCGACTTCACCTGAGTCGCTTAGGCATCATCCGGCGCCGCCGATCTTTCTTCGTCTTACTTGGGCGCTCGGGAAGCGCCTGGCCCGTGAGCGCGAGTCAGGCCAGCTCCTTGAGCGTCACGTCGGCCTGCGCGAGCTTCGTGCGGTCGACCTCATGGCCCTTCGCGATGAGCGCCTTGCCCTGGACGTAGTCCTTCGTGTGATTGACGCAGTCGAGCGCGATGACGCGGCCGCTCCGGAGGTACACGACCGAGAAGCTGCGCGACGCGGGTGCGCCGCGGATGACGACCTCGTCGTGGTCGACCGAGAGGCCGACCGTCTGCAGGCGCAGGTCGTACTGGTTCGACCAGAACCAGGGGATCGCGTCGTAGCGATCCGCGGCTCCGAGCGAGCCGGCGATCGCCTTCGCGACGATCATCGCCTGATCGTTGGCGTTCTGGATCGACTCGAGGCGGACCACGCGGCCGTTCGCGTGCACGTTGGGATGCACCGCGCAGTCGCCCACCGCATAGACGTCGGGCAGGCTGGTCTTGCTGCGCAGATCGACGAGCACGCCGTTGGCGCTCGCGGCGCCAGCGGCGGTGAGCGGCTCGACGGCAGCGTCGATGCCGATGCCGACGATCACGAGGTCGGCCGCGATCGACACGCCGCCCTCGAGGCGAACGCCGCCCACCTGACCGGGCCTGCCGGCATGCTCCTCGAGGGCCACCACCTTCGCGCCGAGGTGGATGTCGACGCCGTGCGCGCGGTGCTCGGCCTCGAAGAATCGGGAGAGCGCCTCACCCGCGACGCGCGCAAGCACGCGGGCTTCAGCCTCGAGCACCGTGACGCGCTTCTGCTTCTTGCGGAGCACCGACGCGGCTTCGAGGCCGATGTATCCGCCGCCGACGACCACCACCTCGTTCGCGGTCTCGAGCTCGGCGATCATGCGATCGACGTCGAGGCGATCGCGCACCGTGTGCACGCCCGCGAGCTCGTGACCTTCGCACAGGAGCCGGCGCGCCTTGCCTCCCGCGGCCCAGACGAGCACGCCGTACTCGATCGTGGAGCCGTCGGAGAGCTTGACCTCGTGAGCGACGGCATCGACGGCGACCACCCGTTCTCCCAACCGCACCTCGACCTTGCGCTCCTCCCAGTACGAGGCGGCGCGGAGCAGGAGCGCGTCGAAGGCCTTGTCGCCGGCGAGGTACTCCTTCGAGAGCGCGGGTCTCTCGTACGGGAGAAAGGGCTCCTCGCCGATCATGAGGATGGATCCGGCGTACTTCTGCTGCCTCAGCGCCATCGCCGTGTGCGCGCCTCCCTGGCCGGCACCGACAATGACCACATCTGCTCGAGGATTCATCGCGCGCGACTCTAGCCGAACATCAGGGCCCGAACATCAGGGCGGCGCGACGGTGAACTGCGTGCGACCTGTTACGATGAAGGAATGGCTCTGTCGCGACCCACCCGGCTCCTCGCGGGCTCGGTCCTTCTCGGCACAGTGGGCGTGCTGGCGGCATGCGGCTTCACCGGCGTTGGCGCTGCGCCCCTACCCGGCGACGGAGGCGCCACACCCGGCGACGCTACCG
>JAYTZB010000212.1:0-3598 GCA_043742085.1 Polyangiaceae bacterium | reverse complement strand
TGGTCTCGGGCGCGATCGCCGGCGCCGCGAGCTTCGGCACCGTGCTCGGCTACAAGGGGTACTTCGAGGAGGGGCTCGGTGCCGGTGCCGGCTTCGGCGGTCTCGCGGTGGCGATCCTGGGGCGGGGGAGCGCTGTCGGCCTCGTCTTTGCGGCGCTCCTGTTCGGCACGCTCCAGCAGGGCGGCCTCGCCGTGAATGCCTTCGTACCCAAGGAGCTGATGGACGTCCTCACCGGCGTCGTCGTCTGCGCCGTCGCGCTGGCCGACGAGGCCATTGGCGGACGGAGCAACGCGCCCGCATCCGCGGCGGCAAGCACGCCCACCGCCAAGGCGGCGGCGTCGTGAGCGCCTTCGACGTCATCCTCTCCGGCACCATGCTCGCGCAGACCGCACGCATGACGATTCCGTACGGCTGCGCGGCGCTCGGCGGCGTCCTCAGCGAGCGCAGCGGAGTCGTGAACATCGCCCTCGAAGGCACGCTGCTCGCCTCTGCGCTCGCCTCGGTGGCGGCATGCCATGCGAGCGGAAGCGCGCTGGTCGGCATCGTCGCGGGCGTGTCTTGCGGCGCCATCGTGGGCGTCGTGCACGCGCAGCTCGTCGTGCGCGGTCGCGTGGACGCCATCGTGAGCGGCATCGCGCTCAACCTCATCGCCGCCGGAGGCACCCGATTCTTGCTGCGCGCGCTGTACGGCTCGAGCTCCAACTCTCCCAGCATCCAGGGCCTCCGCTCCGGCGAGAGCTGGGGCCTCCTCGCGCGAACCATTCTCGATCCGTTCCTGCTCGCGACGCTCGCCGCCGTGGGCGGCGCGGCGTGGATGCTACGCCGCACGCGCTTTGGTCTCCGCCTCCGCGCCTGCGGCGAGGATCCGTCGGCCGCGCAGGCAGTAGGCGTGAACGTGGCCGGGATGCGCACGGCGGCCGTGGCGCTCGGCGGCGCCGTGACCGGGCTCGGCGGGACCGCGCTCGCGTACGATCTGCATCAGTTCCAGGCGGGGATGAGCGGCGGCCGGGGCTTCATCGCGCTCGCCGCGGTCATCGTCTCGGGCTGGCGGCCGTGGCCCGCCGCCGCTGCGTGCCTCGCCTTCGCCGCGCTCGACGCGCTGCAGATCGTCCTCCAGAACCAGACCAAGCTGCCGTCGCAGGTCCTCGCGATGCTGCCGTTCGTCGCGACCCTCGTGGCGCTCGTGCTGGTCAGCAGGCGGCGCGCCGGCGACATGCGGCCGCCCGCGGGCCTCGGCAAGCACCCCGCCTCGTAGCCTCGCGTCCGCAGCAAGCGGGCGCGATCAATCAGGGCGCCCGGAGCACGCAGCGCTCGGCACGGACACCGCCACCGCCACCGGCATCGGCACCGGCGGCTCGCGGCAGCACGAGCCTTCCGTCCTCGCCGGCGCCCTCGCACTTGCCGCTGGCGGGCTTCCACGTGCCGGAGCCATCGCCGTCGATCCCCGCGCGGACCCACAGCGCTCCGCACGGCGCCGCCGCCCACTCCACGCGAACGCTGCCGTCCACGAGACCGTCTCCCGGCGGGACGGCG
The DNA here is from genome assembly GCA_043742085.1 of Polyangiaceae bacterium. Lineage (GTDB taxonomy): Bacteria > Myxococcota_A > Polyangia > Polyangiales > Polyangiaceae > Labilithrix. The sequence continues at coordinate 2,065 of JAYTZB010000212.1, read as the reverse complement.
CGCGACTCTGCCGGCTCGGCGGAGGACAGCCATCCATACTGAAGCAGCAGCGGCGCCGTTCGCGGGCTGGAATTACCGACTTCGAATACCAGAGGACAGCCGCGATAATGGCCAATCCACAATCCATCGCGGGAGAAATCGGTCACATATCCTTTTTGCGAGAGCTGATTCCGGTCCGGGGGCGGGCCGTAGAAGATGACGTCCTCGTAGCGGCTCCCCGAGCGCGCGAGGCTCGTCAGGAGACCGCGACGGAAGGGTGCATCCGCGACGGGATCGCTCTGCGCGAGGCCACCCCAGAAGGTCTTGCGATCGGGCACGTCGGGGAAGCGCCGGTTGCCTTCACGCGTGACGACGAAGCCGTGCAGCTGCGGGATCCCGACGAACGCATACGGCACGACGCCGCCTTGCTGCACCGCATACAAGGCCCCGAGATTGAGCAGCGGCTCGGCCCCGGGGAGCACGAAGGCCTTCTTCTCGGAGAGCGCGTTGCACGAGGGATCGAGGACCACGGGGAGCCGTGGGCCCGTGCGTTTGAGGTCGGTGTCGAGGCCCTCGAGGGCCGGCCCGCACGCTGTTTCCAGGCGCTTGTTGTGCCACCCCGCCCAGCCGATGGCGCTCGCCGTCAGGACGAGAACCGCGCCCTGCACGAGGAGCGCGGCGCGACGCTCGAGCGCCTCGACGGGAACGAGCGCGAGCCCGAAGACCACGCCCATCGGGATGAACCGCACGGACATGAACTCCCACGAACGACTGTGCAGCGGGAACGCGAGCGCAAGGAAGCCCAGGACGACGGCCATGATCAAGAGCGCTCGCTCGTCGCGGCTGGTGAGCCTCCTCATGGTGCGACGCACGGCGACGACGACGCCCGCGAGCGCGAGGAGGACCGGCGGCCACGCGCGCCACCAGGGTCCGGCGGCGAACGCGCTCGCCAGCAGCTCGACGCGCACGGCGAGGGCAGGCCACACGCGCTCGGTCTGCGAATACGGGAGCTCGGCAGCAGTCGAGCCAATCCAGCCTGCGGCGTGAATGCCAATCAGCGCAGTCGGTAATCCCATCATTGCGAGGAGTCCCAGCTCGCGAATCCACTCCCGCCGCGGGCGCCGGCACAGCACGAGCACGAGGAGCGTCAGCCCCACCACCTCGGCTGCGAAGACGTGGCAGAGCGCCTGCGCGAGGAGGAGCGCGCCGATGGCGACACGCCTCTTCCAGGGCCATTCCTTCGCGCCGAAGGCGACGGCCAGCGTGAAGAAGCCGACGCCGGTGGACAGCAGGTACGAGAAGAACCCCATGTAGAGCGCCCACTGAAAGGCGAGCGCGAAGCCCATCAGCCCGAGCAGCCGTCGCTTCGGGGACACGGCACCGACGAACGCGAAGACGCCCCACGCCCACGTGAGCACGATGACGCCGAGCGTGATCTGCAGCGCCGAGCGCCACGGCATCAGCTCCGCGAGCGGCCCGTACACCAGCGAGAAGCCCTTGGAGGTGAGGGCGGTCGTCGGCTTGTAGAAATCGCTGTAGGTGGCGCCCGGATCGCTGAAGTGGTTCTCGAGGTGGGCCAGGAAGACGTGCTGCGGCCCGTCGTGGGTCGGCAGATAACGCACGGCTGCGAGCGCAACGAGCAGGCCCACCGACGCGGCCAGCGCGAGACCCGTCGTCAAGCGCGCGCTCGGTACAGCGCTGGGCACGGCGCGCGGCACGGAGGTCATCGCTCCTAGTCCGCGCCGCCCGCGATCCGCACGCCGTCGCGCAGCACCACCCAGGTCTTCGAGCCGCCCCACGGCTGGACGATGGCGTTCTCGTGCGGGAGATCCCACACCACCATGTCCGCGCGCGCGCCCGGGACCAGGGCGCCGCGGGGATGCGGGACGCCGCCGCCCCACAGCGAGAGCGAGGCCGCCGCGAGCCGCGTTGCACCGAGGATCGCCTCGGCAGGGGTCAGATCGTACATGCGCACGGCGAGCGCCATGGCGAGCGGCAGGCTCTCCGAGGGCGCGGTGCCTGGGTTCGCGTCGCTCGCCACGACGAGAGATACGCCGGCCGCTCGCAGCGCAGCGACGGGGGGCGG
>JAYTZB010000211.1:0-3159 GCA_043742085.1 Polyangiaceae bacterium | reverse complement strand
GCTCGACGACGCCGAGGCGACCGGGACCGGGACCGCCGCCGCCGGTGCGACGACCGGAGCCATCGCCGGCGCTGCGTCCGGCTCCGCATTCGCCGCGTGGTCCTGGGCGAAGGACGATCGCGCGTCCAGCCCCGCGAGGACGAGCACGAGCACGAGCGCCAGAACGATGACGTGGTAGAAGCGCCGCATGCGCGGACCCCGAACCTACCACAGGCTCGGTCGACGCGATCTCGTACTCGGCGCGTCGGCCGCCCTCCTCTCGACGGGCGGCTCCGGGGCGTGCTCCGGCGGGTCATCACGCGGCGCCTCCGCGCCAGGAGCGACAGGTTCGTCAGGCAGCGGAGCTCCCGCGCCCATCTGGGGCGTCCAGAGCGGCGACGTCAGCGCTTCACGCGCGGTCGTCTGGTGCCGTTCCGATCGACCGGCGCGCACCATCGTCGAGTGGTCGACGTCGCCGGGCTTCACCGCGGTCCGCCGCATCGACGGCCCGACGGTAACCCCCGACGGCGATCTCATCGCGAAGGTGGCGCTCGAAGGCCTGCCTTCGTCGACGCGCATCTACTACCGCGTGCGCTTCGAGGCCGATCGAGCGTCCGACTGGATCGCCGGCGCGTTCTCCACGCCGGACGCGCTCTCCGACGTCGCGAAGAAGAATGCGCCGAGCGACGTCGTCTTCGCGTGGTCGGGCGACACCAACGGCCAGGGCTGGGGCATCGACCCGGCGCGGGGCGGCATGCCTGCGTTCACGGCGCTGCTCGATCGGGCCCCCGACTTCTTCGTCTCGTGCGGCGACGCCATCTACGCCGACAACCCGATCCCGCCCGAGCTGAAGATCGAGGGCGGCGGCACGTGGAAGAACCTCGTCACGCCGGCAAAATCCCACATCGCCGAGACGCTCGAGGATTTCCGCGGCGCGCACCTGTACCCGCGGCATTCGCCGGAGGTGCGAGCGCTCTCCGCCAACGTCCCGCTGTTCGCGATCTGGGACGACCACGAGGTCCGCAACAACTGGTTCCCCGACGAGGTCGTGGTGGAGCCCGCGCGCCACGAGCCGCGCATGGGCGTGATCGCGCAGCACGCGAAGCGCGCAATGCTCGAGCACTGGCCGACGCTCATCGATCCCGCGCGCATGTACCGCTCGGTTCGCTGGGGACCGATGCTGGAGGTGTTTTTCCTCGACGGACGGAGCTTCCGCACGTCCAACCATCCAGTGCCCCCCGAGGAGGCGTTCCTCGGGGCCGCGCAGCTCGCATGGCTCGAGGGCGCGCTCGCGGCGTCGACGGCGACCTGGAAAGTGATCGCCTGTGACATGCCCATCGGGCTGGTCATCTCCGAGCCGGCGCCCGGCGCAGCGGGAGTCGCAGGGCTCGAGGCCTACGACGGCTACGCGAACACCGGCGGTCCGCCGTCGGGCCGCGAGAAGGAGCTCGCTTCCCTGCTCTCCTCTCTCCGTCGTCGCGCCGTGCGTAACGTCGTGTGGATCACCGCCGACGTCCACTACGCCGCCGCCCATCGCTACGATCCGGCGAAGGCGCAGTTCCGCGACATGGATCCGTTCTGGGAGTTCGTCGCCGGCCCGATGCACGCGACGTCGTTCCCGCGGAAGCACTTCGACGACACGTTCGGGCCCGAGCTCGCCTACGCGTCGGCCGGTTGGGACACCTTCGGCTCGCCCGCGACGGGCCAGCAATTCTTCGGCGTCGTGCGGATCGACGGGGCGTCGCGCGTGATGACCGTCACGCTCGTGGACGGCCGCGGGCGCGATCTGCACGCGACCGTCCTCCGCCCGCAGGCGTGACCTGGATCGGCCCGCCACGCCCGCCCGCCCAGGTCGCCCGCTGGCCGGGTGATCCGGCCAACGCGGCGACCATTCTATTCATCAATGATTTCGCGGGCCGAGTTGCGCAAGTGGGCGGCTTGTCGACCCGCGTGGACGCGGCACGGCAGGTGCAAAGGTGGGGACGTGTAGGATACGGCCCGGAGGCTCTTGACCATGTCGTCGCTCGCGGAAGTCACTCTCTCGACCCCTTGTTCGTTCCTCGCCGACCTCGCGCTCATGGCCGCGGGCGGCTGGCACGCGCTCGGTGCGCAGACCTTCCCGGGTGAGCTGAGCGTCGCGACCGACGACGGCGTGTATCGCTTCGTGAACGGCGTCTTTCGAGGCTCCGCCAAGGAGGCGGCCCGGTCCTTCGCGCTCCCCAAGACGATGCGCGGCCTCCGCCTGATCGGCTTTCTCTTCGACGAAGGCGGCATGTGGTCGCTCTCTCCGCGCTGGCGCGCCGGTGCGCTCGCGGTGATGTGGAAGGACGGCGAAGTCGACGCAGAGTCGTTCGTGCTGACGTCACCGACCCGCGACTTCACCATCGACGAGCCCGATCCCCGGCCGTCCCAGCCGGGGCCGAAGCCGACCCCGTGGGCGACCGCACGCCCGTCCTCGCCGTCCGGGATCAAGCTGCGACGCGCCGCTCGTCCGCCGAGCATCCGGCGCCCGCTGCCGGCGTCGATGACGCGAATCCATCTGAGCCATTGACCTCACCGCGGCGGTGAACGAGCGTGTCCGCGATGCGGCGCAGCTCCATTTCCTTCGTGGCGATCGGCGTCCTGGCGCTCGCCGCGTGCCCCGCGCCCGCGCCGGTGCTCGCTGTTCGTCCGCCGCCGGTCGCGAGCGAGCCGGCGACGGCGCTCCCTCCGCCGCGTGACGACGGGCACCTCCCTCCTCTCGCCACGCCGCTCCATTACGCGCTCTCGTTCGACATCGATCCGCGGACCACCACGTTCGCGGGAAGCGCGCGCATCGACATCGAGATCCCCGCGAAGACCTCGCACGTCGTGCTCAACGGCCACGCGCTGGCCATCACCGATGCGCGCGCGCTCGTGGGAGACGTCCCGCATCCCGCGCGCGCTTCGTGGAGAGGCGCGCACGGAGCACGGCCCGACAACAAAGAAGAGCTGGTCCTCACGTTCGATCCGCCGCTCGACGCGGGTCGCGCCACGCTTGCCATCACGTACTCGGCGCCGTTCGATCAGGAGCTGTCGGGCCTCTATCGCGTCGCCGACGGCGGCAACTGGTACGCCTTCACGCAGTTCGAGGCGACCGACGCACGCCGCGCATTTCCGTGCTTCGACGAGCCCGGCTTCAAGGTGCCGTTCGGCGTTACC
>JAYTZB010000210.1:0-2111 GCA_043742085.1 Polyangiaceae bacterium | reverse complement strand
CGTCTGCCGGGTCTTGCGCATCGCCTGCACGAGATGCGAGAGCGGGTGGAGATCCTTGCCCATGAGCCCGATGACGAACTCGTTGTCGCCGGCGTCGATGCCGTGACACGCGAGGCGCACGTCGGTCGCGAGCTCCTGCTGTCCGTAGGCGATGCCGAGCGCGGCGTGCTCGCGGAGGGTGTGGCTCTGCTCGATGGGCTCGAGCTTGGCGAAAGCGCCCTTGCGGCGCAGCGGATACCAGACGTGCCAGCGGGTCACTTCGTTCATCACGTTCTCGATGGGCCTCTTCAGGAGCGACCACTCGAGCTCAGGCTCGTGCCCGGTGCTGTAGGAGCGTCCGAGCATCGCGAAGTCGTCGCGGAGGTCCACGTTCGCGAGCGGCGCCTCCGTGAAGAGGGGCCGGATGTTGCGCACGAAGTGCGTCGGGTCCTCGCTCCACGAGAGCACCGCGAGGCTGCGGGGGTCCATGGTGTCGGCGTAGACGACGCCCGGGATCTTGCGAGCCTTGAGGATGCTGACCAGCTCTGCGCCGACGGCATCGGGCGCGCTCTTCGTGCCACCGCTCACCGCTTCGGTGCCCTTGGGGACCCGGAAGACCAGGAGCTGCATGAAGAGCCGGCGATTCATCGCCTGCTTCGCGCCCTCCTTCTTGCCGCCGTACTCGTTGACGTCGATCGGCGGGAGCCCCTTGGCCTCCGTCGATGCCGCCGGCGCGCTCGGCGCGTTCGGCACGGTCGGCATGTTCGGTGCGTCGCTCATGGCGCCATTTTTAGCACAAACGGAGATCAGTCGCGCGCGCGTGGCGCTCGGAGCATGCGATAGAGCGTGCTTCGTGCGACGCCGAGCGCCCGTGCGGCTTCGCTCATGTTCCCGCGCGCACGGGACACGGCCGCTTCGGCCATGGTGCGAAGGGCATGCTGCCGTGGCCTGTCCGTGACCGCGGCGCCGCCGGGCAGCGTCGTGACGAGCGCCTCCGGAAAGTCCTCCACCTCGAGCGATCGCCCGGAGGCCATCGCGATGGCGTGCTGGATGGCGCTCTTCAGCTCGCGGACGTTGCCCGGCCACGTATGGTCGAGGATCCAAGCCTCTGCGGATGCGCCGAGCTCCGGCGGACGCGCGATGCCGACGTCGCTCGCCGCCGCCACCACGAGCGCGCGCGCGAGGTCGAGACGATCGACGCGCTCGCGGAGCGGCGGCAACCGCACGCTCCCGCCGTGGACGCGGTAGAAGAGGTCGCTCCGGAACGTGCCGTCGTCGACGAGCTTCGGGAGATCGCGGCAGGTAGCGGCGACGATGCGAACGTCGGCTCGGCGTACCGTCGCCTCGCCGACGCGCGAGTACGTTCCGTCCTCGAGGAAACGCAAGAGCATTGCCTGCACCGAGGCGGGCATCTCCGCGAGCTCGTCGAGGAAGAGCGTGCCGCGGTGGGCGGCTGCGAGCTTTCCTTCCGCGCCGCCGCGGCTGGCGCCGGTGAACGCGCCCGGCGCGTAGCCGAACAGCTCGCTCTCGAGCAGCGAGCCGGCGAGCGCACCGCAGTTCACGGAGACGAGCGCGTGTCCCGCACGCGGGCTCGACTGGTGTATCGCGCGCGCGAAGAGCTCCTTGCCGGTGCCGGTCTCCGCCAGCAACAGCACGGGGACATCGGATGCGGCGAGCCGTGCGGTCTTGTGCTTCGCCTCGACGAGCTGCGGATCCGCGGCGACGATCGACGCGAAGGCGGCCGGCAAGGGAGCGCTCGGCGGCGCGCTGCGCGAGCTTCGGCGCGGTCGCGCGCGCGCTGTCTCGCGTTCGAGAAAGCATACCAGCGCGAGCGTGCGTCCACGAGGGTCCAGAACCGGCTCGAACTCCACCTCGAAGCGGCGGCGGCGGGTCTCGAAGATCGCCGTGCCCGATGCCGAAGCGCGGAGCAGCTCGGACCAGCCCAGTCCGAAGACGCGCTCGACGCTCGTGTCCGCGTGGAGGTCGAGCTCGGCCGCCGCGGCGTCGTTCATGCGCCGAACGCGGCCGGGCGCTTCGACGAGGAGCGCCGCGGTAGCGCTGCGATCGAGCATGCGCTCCAGCAGTCGTCGAGAGCCGACACCGCTGCTGGCATACGCATGGGTGCGCAGGAG
>JAYTZB010000209.1:0-2353 GCA_043742085.1 Polyangiaceae bacterium | reverse complement strand
CGCGGTTGTTGTCGTTCGCATCGATGGCGCTGTTCGCGCTGATCAGTGCGCGCCTGGTGGCACAGGACAAGCGGTACGCAGCCTTCGTCCTGCTCGCGCTCGTGGCGTTCGGCGTCCCCGCGCTCCTCTCGCGACGGCGCATGCGTCAGCTCCTCATCTCCGGCGACGTGCCGCGCATTCTCGGCACGTGGCAGCGCTCGTTGCGCCGCGTGACGTACCCCGAGACGATGGCGCCGCTCATGACGGCGACGGCGTACGCCGCCTACGGCTTCATCGATGCCGCGCGCACGTCGCTCTCGCGTGCCGCACGTGGGCCCGCCTGGGACGCGGCGGTCGAGCAACGCCTCTTCGTCGAGGCGCTCCTCGACGTCTACGAAGGGGAGCGGACCAGCGCGATGACGAAGGCGAGCGAGCTCGAGCTGCTCCCGCTTCCGCCCGCCGGCTTCTGGATGCGCCGCAAGATTGCGCTCCTCCGCCGCGGCATCGGCGCGATGACCCGTGCCTTCGCTCACGAGAGCCGCACCGGCGACGAGATGGTGCTCTCGCGCGCCGCGAAGTCGTCGCCCCTCGTGCACTGGGCGATGCGTTATGCGCGGGCCGTGTTCCTTGTCGACAAGGGGCGCAAGAACGAGGTGCTCGAGCTGCTCGCATCGGCGCCCCCGTGGCCGGCGGAGAGCGCGTTCAACGCCTTCCACGACGAGCTCGTCCGACAGATCGCGGTCAGCGCGCCGGCGTGAATAAACTCCCGGTAACCGGCGGCGCGACGGCCGAAGCTTGAGCCCAGCGCACTTCGTCCGGTAATGTCCCTGCGTGACGTTCCCGTCCGACGCCGGCTCTGCGCGCGAGGGCAGCCCCACCGAGAGGCGGCCGCGCGTTCTCTACGCCGACGACGAAGCCGACGTGCGCGAGGTCTTCGCCGCGGTCTTCGAGGACGACTTCGACGTGGTGTGCGTCGCGACCGGACAGGAGGCGCTCGATGCGCTGGCCGCGCGCGAGTTCGACGTGCTCGTCAGCGACATGCGCATGCGCCCGATGAAGGGCTCGGAGCTGCTCGCGAAGGCTTACGAGGCCCACCGCGACGCGCAACGGATCTTGCTGACCGGCTTCAGCGACCACGACGACCTCGCGGAGGCCGTGAACACCGGCCACCTCTTCGCGTACATGCAGAAGCCCTGGGACAACTCCCAGCTGCGTCTCGTGATCCGACGCGCCGCGGCGCAGCGGCGGCTCGAGCTCGAGAACCGTCGCCTCACCAACGACCTCAAGGCGTCGAACAGCCGGCTGCGGGACGACGTCGAGGCGGTGTCGCGCACGGCGTCCGCGTCGCGCTCGCGTCTCCTCGCGACGTCCGATGCGATGCAGAGGGTCATGGCGCAGGTCACGGCCGTCGCCGGTACCGATGCGAGCGTGCTGCTCCACGGCGAGACCGGCACGGGCAAGGAGCTGATCGCCGCGGAGATCCACGAGCGCAGCGGACGGCGTCGCGCGAGGTTCGTGGCACAGAACCTCGCTGCCCTGCCGCCCGAGCTCATGACGAGCGAGCTCTTCGGACACGTGAAGGGTGCGTTCACCGGCGCGCAGCAAGCCAGGCGCGGCCTCCTCGAGCTCGCCGACGGCGGTACGCTCTTCCTCGACGAGATCGGCGAGGCACCCGCTTCGCTCCAGGCGCTGCTCCTCCGCGCGCTCGAGTCGCGCGAGTTTTGGCCCGTCGGCGCGAGCGAGCCTCGTCATGTCGATGTGCGCATCGTCTCGGCGACCAATCGCGATCTGCTGTCGGACGCCCATGCCGGCCACTTCCGGCTCGATCTCTACTATCGCCTCGCGGTGTGCCCCATCGAGGTGCCGCCGCTGCGCGGTCGGACCGAGGACGTGCGCGGCATCGGCATCCCCCTGCTCGAGGCGGCGGCGAAGCGCATGAATCGGGACCTTCCGCGCATCGGTGAGAACGCGTGGCGCGCGCTCGAGTCGCATCCGTGGCCGGGCAACGTTCGCGAGCTCGGCAACGTGATGGAGCGGCTCGTCATCTATCACGCCGGCCGCGACGTGGAGCCGACCGAGCTCGGCCTCCCGCAGTCGCTGCGCGCGAGCCTGTTTCCGTACAACGCGCCGCAGGCCGCGCCGAGCGAGGCGGGTCGCTCGCGACCGCCCGCGCCCTCGTGGGGCCGGGAGCAGTCGAGCAGTGCCAGCGGCAACGTGCCGTACGCGCCCGACTCGGTCAGCGAGCTCCTCCGCGCGGAGGGACGCTCGGCCAGCGGGTCGATGGAGACCCCGCCGTCGAGCAGCCAACAGCGTCCCGGCGATTCGCGGAACCTCCCTTCGGACGAGTACGACGCGGCGCCCCTCTCGCGGCGCG
>JAYTZB010000208.1:0-1952 GCA_043742085.1 Polyangiaceae bacterium | reverse complement strand
CCATACGATCCGGCCGCCCCAGCAGAAGCCGACGATGCCGACGCGATCGCCGTCCACCTTCCCGGTCTTCTTCGCCCAGTCGACCGTGGAGTCGAGGTCCTTCATGACCTGCTCGTCGGGGACCTTGCTGATCACCTTGCCGATGATCTCGCCGATGTCCGTCATCTTCGAGACGTCGCCCTGGCGCGCGAACAGCTCGGGCGCGACCGCCATGTAGCCGGCCTTCGCGAAGCGGCGGACCATGTCCTTGATGTGCTCGTGGACGCCGAAGATCTCGGGAACCACCACCATGAGCGGGAGCTTCGCGTTGCCTTCGGGCATCGCGCGGTACGCGGGCATGTCGCCGATCTTCACCTCGCCGGCGACGAGGCCGGTCGCGTCGGTGGTGATCGTCTGCGCGCCGACGGGGCGGACGGCGAGCGCGAAGCCGGTGGCGAGCGAGGTCACGACGAAGGTGCGGCGTCCGAGGCGAGCGTCGGTGGTGTCCATGAGTCTCCTACGGGTCAGGAACGAGGGGCGGTGACGCGACCAGCAAACAGGATGCGACCGCGCGTTGCGTCGTACACGAAGAACAGGAACGGGTGATCGGCCTTGAACTCGGCGAGCGGGGCGAGGGAAGCGCTGGTGACGCTCATGGCAACGCCGGTCGCCGCTGCCGCCTCGGTCCCGTTCTCGTCGACCGAGACGTACGTGCGCTGGACAACGCGTGTAATCTGCAACCGCTCGCCCGCGACGGGATCGGCGATGCCACCGAAGTCGGCCTGGCCGCCGAACGGCGCGTGCATGCCGAGGTCCTGGAGCGCGGCATCGAGCGGGCCGCCGGACTCGAACTTGAAGCGCGGCAGGCTGACGGTGACGCGCGCCGATTTGAGCGCGGTCGTCCATGACTCGAACGTGTCGCCGCTCAGGCTCTCCTCCAGCTTCGCGAGCGCGGCGGGCGCGGGATCGTCGGGCAGGACCACCAGCATCGAGAGCTGGGAGCCCGAGTAACGCATCTCGAGGACGCGCTCGCTCGCGGTCTTCGCGAAGCGATGGACCGACGACTCGTGCATGGTCGCGACGTCGGTCTTCTTGCCCGGCTGCGCGGCGAACGGCTCGTTCTTGGTGGCCTTCACCGGGAACGTCGACGACCACCGCGCCTTGAAATAGACGGCGTTGGCCACCACGAGGCGCGTTCGCTGGTCGACGGATCCCTCGCCGAGGAGGTTCTCGATCTTGTGCGACGTGGCGTCCGCCGCCCACGTGTTGATGCGGCGTCGCGCGACGTCGGGCGCGTGCTGGAAGTCGACGGATCCGACGCCTGCTCCGAACGCGGCGTTCGCGGCGGCCGTGAAGTCGGGCTTCGTGGCGAAGGACTGCTCGGTCCAGATGCGGTTCGCGATCGCGAGCTCGGCGCTGCCCTTCGCGTCCTGCCAGGCCGCGGTCTCGGCGGTCGCGAGGGCGCCACGGCGCGCGCGATCGGTCAGGAGGGCGAGCGCGGTCGACATCTCGCGCTCCGTGTCCGAGCCAGCGCCAGCGCCCAGCGCGACGATGCCGAGCGCCTGCCGCGCGCTCGTCCCGGAGAGCATGACGTTGCCGGGCGCGCGACGGAGGCGCGCGTAGAGGTGCGTCGTGAAATCGTTGGAGGCCTTGGTGTCCTCCCGGTGGTCCGCGTCGGTCAGCGTCGCGGGCGTCGCCGCGGTGGCGGGCGTGGATGATGACGACGACGACGGAGCGGGAGCGGGAGCGGGAGCGGGTGCGGGGGCGGGTGCGGGTGCGGGGGCGGACGCGCAGGCGGGGGCGAGGAGGAGGACGAGGAGGACGATCGGGAGGCTCGCGCGCATGCGGCTTTGTCCATCTGCCGCACGCGAGCGTCAAGACGAGGTGCCGGCCCAGACGATGGCATCGCGGAGAGCGTCCTTCTCGGGGGTCGCATAGGAGTGGCCGATGCGGCCGAGGCTCACGAAGCGGAC
>JAYTZB010000207.1:0-4214 GCA_043742085.1 Polyangiaceae bacterium | reverse complement strand
GCGGAAGCTCTTCGATGTCGCGACGACGTAGAGCGCTTCGAGCAGGTTGGTCTTGCCCTGCCCGTTGTCGCCGGAGACGACGTTGAAGCGCTCACCAGGCTCGAGATCCACGGCCGCCAGATTGCGGAACGACCGCACCTGCAGGCTGGCTACATGGAGCGGTCGCACGCGAGCGAATCAGCGGCGGGACGTGGAGCGGGACGTGGACGAGAGCGTGCGGGGACGCTCAGATACGCATCGGCATCACGACCGCGAGGAACTGGCGGTCGGACTTCGTCGTGGCACCTGCGGGGCGCAGGACGGCGGGATCGAGCTCACCGGAGAGGCTCACTTCGATCTCCTCGTCGGTGATCGAAGCGAGCACGTCGAGGAAGTACTTCGCGTTGAAGCCGATGCTCATGTTGGGGCCGGCGTACTCGACGGGGATCTCGTCGAAGCCGTCGCCACTCTCGGGCGACTCGCTGGTGATGCGCATGGAGCCCTTGGTGAGCGTCAGCTTGACTCCTCCCGTGCGCTCGCTCGCGGCGACGCTCACGGCCTTCAGCGCGTCGGCGAAGGCTACACGAGGCGCCCTGACGGTCTTGTCGGCCCCTTGCGGGATGACCTGCGAGTACGGGGGGAACTGCGCGTCGACGAGCTTCACGCTGAAGGTCATGCCCGCGCCCTGGAAGAACGCGCTCGAGCCGCTCTGCGTGATCAGGAGCTCCGGCTTCTTCTTTTCGCCATCCGCGTTGGTCACGGCACCTTCGGCGAGCATCTCGTCGCACAGGCGGCGCAGCTCGTGGATGGCCTTGAGCGGGATCAGCATCGTGGCCGACGCCTGACGTCCGGTGACCTTCACATCGACCTTGGACAGGCGGTGACCGTCCGTCGTGACCATGCGAACCGTGTCGCCTTCCCACTCGAACAGCGCCGAATTCAGGTGGGCGCGCGTCTCGTCGGTCGAGATCGAAAAGTGCGTTTTCTGGATCAGCTCGGACAGCACGTCGACGTCGAGCGCCAGCGTGGGCGAGCCCTCGGCCGGCTGCGGGAGCGGCGGGAAGTCATCGCCCGGCATGCCGCGAAGCGTGTACCGGCGCGCGCTGCCGCTGGCCTTGAGCGTCGTGGTCGCATTGTCCTGCGTCGCGATGACGACCGGTCCATCCGGCATCATTTTCACGCGCTCGAAGAGATCCTTCGCCGACACGGCGACGCTTCCGGGCTTGCTCACCTCGGCGGGGACCCGGCCGAGCAGCGACAAATACAGGTCGGTGGCTGCGAGCCGCATGGCGTTCTGACCATCGACCGCGAGCAGCACGTTGGCGAGCACCGGCATCGTGCTCTTGCGCTCCGCCACGCCTTGCATGCGCGCGACGATCTTCAGCAAATCCTTCTTCGCGACCGTCAGCTCCATGGCGTCTCTCCGAGCTCCGAACGGCAGACGAAGTGCCCGGGTTCCACTCCGGGGTCAAGGGGCAGGGCAGGGCCTCCGGCGTCGCGGCCTCCCGGCGTGCCTCGGGACGCTCCGGTCCTCGCTCGGCGCTCCGTTCGGATGGAGAGAGAGAGGTATTTAAATTAAATAGTCGTAGTACTAGGGCCTGTGGATTCTCGGGATAACCCGGAAACGTCTGCGATCTCGATGGCTTGAGCCCTGCTGACGCTGTGGGCGCGAGGTGTCTCAACCTCCGGCGGGACAGTGGATGGGTTTGTCCCACCTCGTCTCCCCAGCGAGCACACCCCTGCGTCCCCATGGGTTTGAGGCATCTTGCCCCCAATCCCGACAGGGATGGGGCGCGCCGCTACGTCGAAGGCCTAGCTGCGCGCTTTCTTGCGGGCCGGTTTCTCGCGCGGCGTCTCGGCGGCGAACGTCCGGGCGAGCTCGTCGATCAGCTCGCGACGGGCGCGCTCGTAGGTCTTCGGACCGATGCTTCCGTCGCGGTGGCTCATCTCGAGGCCCTCCAGCGCCGCGAGGAGCGACTCCCGCTCGCGTTTGGTGTTCCGCGGCGGCGGCTTGCGCACGCCGAAGACGAGCCCCGTGGCGAGGCCGCCCAGCGCCAGCATCGTCGCGATGATCTTGCCGGGGCCCTCCGTGGGCAGGCCCTTGATGGTGACCCGGAGGCTCTTCACCGGTGGGTCATCGCGCTTCAACTGCTTCTCGGTGACGAGCGCGCGCTGACCCATGCCGTCGGTCGAAGTCTTGGTCGGCTCGAAGCCGTCGACCTCCATGCCCATGCCCTTCGACGCGGGCGCGATGACGCGTGCCGCGGCGAGGTGGGGCGGCATCCCGACGTCGAACTTCGCTTCGGCCTCGCCGCTGTACGGGACCTGCCACTTGAACTCGATGACGTGCTGGCCCGGCGCGAAGGTCCCGTGCAGCTTGATGCCCTTCTTCGGAATGGCGTCCGCACCGACGTCGGTCATGCCCTGCTGCGTGGCGAACGCCGTGTAATTCTCGGGGAGCGCGATGAGGAGATCGGTCGGCGGAACCCACGCGTTGCGTCCGAAGTTGTAGACCTTCAGCGCCTGCTGGATCTGGATGCGGTCGTCCTTCACCTCGGCATAGAGCATCGATTGCGTGACGACGAGCGTCTGCTCGAGATCGGTCGTCACCGGGTAGACGTGGAGCAGCGCGCGGATGCCGCTCTTCAGCCCGAGCTGGAAGGGGGTGACCGAGAACGTCGCGCCGTCCTTGAGGACCATCGGCCGGTACGCGACGCCGCTGCCCGTATCGAGGTCCTTGAACCGCGCGGTGCCGATGTCGTCGGTGACCGCCGTGACGCGCTTGCGGCTCTCGCCCTTCGCTACCGAGTTGTAGATGATCCCCAGCGTGACCTCGGTGTGGCCGAGCGGCTTGCCGGTGGGATCGGCGATGTGCACCTCTACGGCGCCCTTCGGGATCGATGGGTCCTCCATCGCGCCGTCCTCGGGCGCGTCGCCTTGGCCGCCTTGGCCGCCTTGGCCGCCTTGGCCGCCGCCGTGCGGGTCGCCCTGACCCGCGGCGCCACCGCCGTGCGGGTTCTCGTCGGCCTCGCCGTCGTCCGCGACCATGGGATGGCCCGCGGGCATCGGCGCCGCCGGATCGACGGGCCCGGGCGCATGGCCGATGCCTGCGGACGTGGCCGGCGCAGCTGCAGCGGCCGACGCTGCTGCGGCTGTTTTCACGGCACGCCCTGCGTCCGGAGCACGTCCTGCGTCCTGCTGCGCGATGGCATCGGTGGCGACGAAGAGCGCTGCGAGGGCAACGCCTCCAAGCGCGGCGAGGAGCTCACGCTTCATCGGCGGTCTCCTTCGCGTCCTTCGCGTCCTTCGCGCCCTTCGCGTCCTTCGCGAGGGAGGCGCCGCACTTCTTGCAGAAGGCCGCGTCGACCTCGTTCGAGGTCGAGCACTTCGGACATGCCACGCGCGTCGGCGCCGCCTCCGTCTTCTCCGCGACGACGGCCTTGGCGACCACCGGCTCGCTCACCACCGCGACATCGTCGTCGTCATCATCGCCGTCGTCGTCGGCGGGCGGGGTACCGCGATAGCCCTCCTCGACGAGCCCCGCCTTGGCGCTCGCGAGGTAGACGCGCGCGGCGTCCTCCGCCTTCTTGCGATGCGGCTCGAGCGACGCGTCGATGCGTGCCAGCACGTCCTTCAGCTCGCCGCGGTAGGTCTGCGAAAGCTGCTCGTGATCGTCGTCCTCGAGCTTGCCGAGGGCCCGCTCGTTGTCGAGATCCTTGAGCGCGCGCAGCAGCATCTTCTTTCGCGACGCGAGCGCATCGACCGCGTGCGCAGACGCGTCGAGCGCTTCCAGCTCGGGAGAGAGCGGAGCGTCGCCGCTGAGGATCCGCAAGCTCGCCCAGAAGAGGCCGATCACGCCGAGCAGCATCCCGGCAGTGAGCACCAGGATCGCCATGGGGGCGCCGATCGTGACGCCCATCACCGCCGCGAGCGTGACCGTCACCAGCGGCAGGCCGATGGCCACGCCGCGGGCGATGCGTCGCTCGTCGAGCTCGGCCTTCACGTCGCGATGAACGTTTCGCTCGACCGCGCGGACAGCGTCGTCAACCATCGAGGTCCTTCAGCTCCGCGTCGATGCGCTCGTCGTAGACGTCGCGCTTGGCCTCCGGAGAAGCGCCGGGCGCAGGCGTCTTCTTGCCCGCATCGCCTGGCTCGGTCGGCTGCGATGCGTTGGAGCGCCAGCGCCGGAGCACCACGGCGAGCCCGACGCCGGTGCCCACGAGCGCGACGATCGG
>JAYTZB010000206.1:0-4122 GCA_043742085.1 Polyangiaceae bacterium | reverse complement strand
CACGCGAGCAGCCGACCGCGGCGCTCCTTCTCGGAACGTGCGGGTCGTTCGGCGCCGCGCACCCCGTCGGGTCGGTGGTCTCCGGCGCGCGCGTCCGCCTCGTCGATGCCTCGGTCGTCGACGGTACGGCAGCGCTCCCCGGCCCGATGCCCGCGGACGCCGTCTTCGATCCCGGGCTGCACGACGCGCTCGTCGGGGCCGGCGCGAGAAGCGTGCAGATTGCAAATACCGTCGGCATCACTACCGACGACGCGCTCGCGGCTCGCCTGGCGCGGGTGCCGAGCGTGGGCGCGGGCACGGGCACGGGCACGGGCACGGGTGCGGGCACTGCCCCCGACGTCGAG
Organism: Polyangiaceae bacterium; assembly: GCA_043742085.1. GTDB lineage: Bacteria > Myxococcota_A > Polyangia > Polyangiales > Polyangiaceae > Labilithrix. The sequence continues at coordinate 3,778 of JAYTZB010000206.1, read as the reverse complement.
CATCTCGAAGCGTTCGCGTTCGCGCGCGCGTGCGCCGTCGCGTCCATCCCGTGCGCCGCTGCCCTCGGCGTCGCGAACGTCGTCGGATCGAAGGGCCGCGCCGAGTGGCTCGCGGGTCACGAGCGCGCGTCCGATGCGGCCGCCGACGTCGCGTGGCGCGCGCTCGGCGCGATCATCACGTCGCTCGCGAACGCTAGAAGGCCCACCACAGCGCGGTAGCGGGCGCGAGCGTGATGCCGCGCACGGTGACGTGGTTCTCGTTGTAGTTGCCCGTCACCACCTGGTACGCGGCCGAGAGCTCGATGGCGACGTGCACGTGGTTGAACCCGGTCGCGAGCCCGACCACCGCACCGCCCCAGTAGCGATTCGCGTCGAGATGGATCGCCGGGGGGCCGAGGAGCACGGGCTTCGGTTCGCTCCTGAGCGTCTCGATCACGTCGCGCTCGAAGCCGCCGCGTCCGCCGCCCCACACCTTGTAGATGCCGCCGCTGCTCTCCCAGCCGATGAGCAGCGGAATGTCGAACCCGTAGCCGTGGAGCGCCGCGAGATCGACGTTCGGGAGATCGCTGCCCTGCTGGCGACCATAGAGCGCCGCGGACAGCCCGAGCCCGACGGAGAACGAGACCTTTCCTTCGTCGAACGAACGTCGCATGTCGGCGCGCACCGCGCGCCCCGTGTAGGCGAGACCACCCTCGTACTGGTTGCCGACGCCGACGCGCGCGCCGACGAACGGCGCGAGCCCTGGCGCGAGCGCCGCCGCGACGAGGGCGCCCTTCGCGTAGGCGGCGTTGCTGCCGGGCTCGCCGGGCACCGAGGGATCACGCGTCGCTGCGTCCTTCGCCACGCGGAGGTCGTCGCCGAGCGAGCCGGCAGCGACGTTCGCGCTCACGCCGCTCGCCGCGCGGATGTCGCCGGCCGCCAGCGTGCGCGCGGGATGGAGGAGCGGGGCGCCGCCACCGCAACCTGCGAGCAGGAGCGCGAGGAGCGCGAGCCCCGCGAGCCCCGCGAACCGGAGGCACGCCAGCGACAGACGCGCCGACGGCACCAGCGCGTCGCTGGCGGCGCGCGTGCTCACGCGATCACTTGCGGAAGCGAGACGGGTAGTTGTTCACTTCGGCGCGCTTCTTCAGCTCTTCATCGTCGGGATGAAGAACGAGCGCGCGCTCGATCAGCGCCTTCTCGTCCTCGACGTGATTCGGGTCGGGTAAGCAGCACTCGACCGGACACACCGCCTGGCAAGCCTCGTGATCGTAGAAGCCAACGCACTCCGTGCAGAGCTCGGGATCGATGATGTAGATCTCCTCGCCCTCGCTGATGGCTTCGTTCGGGCACTCCGGCTCGCAAGCGCCGCAGTTGATGCAGTCTGCGGTGATGTGGGTCGCCATGGATGTGTTCTTTAGGGGCCGAGGCGCTTGATGTCAAACGGCTAATGGGACTAGAAGCGCAGCACCGAATCGCTTTCTTGCACGCCGGTCGGACCATCCAAGTTGCCTACTTATTCCTCTCGCCTGATGGCGCTGCTCGTCGTGGCCGTGCTCGGTACCGTGGCGGCATGCAAGCCGACCATCGGTGACAAGTGCGTCCTCTCGACCGACTGCTCGACGCAGGGCGATCGACTCTGCGACACGTCGCAGCCGGGCGGTTACTGCACCGAGTTCAACTGCGTCGCGAACGGATGCCCGGACCAGGCCGCGTGCGTGCTCTTCAACTCGAATGTCCCCGGCTGCGGTTTCGACGATCGTAGCGGCGCCTATGGCTCGCGCGTCGCGCGCGGGTTCTGCGTCGCCATCTGCGGAAACGACACCGACTGCCGCGGCGGCTACGTCTGCCGTAGCGCGAAGGCGTCGCCGTGGAACGGCGTCATCCTCGACAGCGATCAGACCAAGCTCTCCTGTCTCGTTCCGCCCGGCGCTGTCCTCGACCAGGACGGCGGAAGCGACGCCGCCGTGATGTCCCCGGGCGCTCCTCCGCCGGTCTGCAGCGCGGTCGGACCCGACGTGCCGGGGCTCGACGCGAGCGTGCCGCCCACGGCGGAGGCTGGCACGCTGCCGCCGCTCGTCGGCGCCGATGCCGGCAAGGCCGACGCGGGCGATGCTGGCGACGCGGGCGACGGCGGCGACGGCGGATAGGCTCCGCGGATGCGCCGCGTGCTCTCCGCCATCTTCGTGAAGAGCCGCGTCGCCGGACGAGCCGCGGAAGCTGCGCTCGTCGTCCTCACTCTCGCGACGCTGGTGTTCCTCGCGCTCCGGATCCTGCCGGGCGATCCCGCCGCGCTCGTGCTCGGCGACCAGGCCACCGAGGCGCAGCGCGCGGAGCTCAACGCGAAGCTCCACCTCGACGAGCCGATGTGGATGCAATATGCACGTTTCCTGTTCGGGCTGGTGACGCTCGACCTCGGCGACTCCGTTCGACGCCCTGGTGTCTCTGCCGTGGCGCGCGTGCTCGATGCGATGGGCCCCACGGCGTCGCTCGCCGCGATCGCGGTGGTGCTGGGCGCGGTGCTCGGCGTCGGCGCGGCCGTGCTCGGCGCAGGGCCGTGGCTCGGCTCGCGCCGCGGCTGGGTCGATCGCGGCGCGACCGCGCTCGCGGCGACGCCCTTGCTCGCCTTCGCGCCGGTGCTCACCTTCGCGCTCGCCGCGCGCCTGCGCGTGGTGCCGCTGCCCGGCGATCCCGAGGCCGGCGCGGCAGGGCTCCTCTTCGCGAGCGGGCTCCTCGCGCTGCCGCTCGCCGCGCACGTCGCGCGCGTCTCTCGCGCTGCGCTCGACGACCTCGGCCGCGCGCAGTTCCTCGGCGTGGCGCGCGCGAAGGGGGGAAGCCATGCGCGCGTGCTCTGGGTGCATGCCATTCCCGCGGCCATCGGGCCGATCGTCACGGTGCTCGGCACCCAGCTCGGTGCGCTGCTCGGCGGCGCGGTGGTGCTCGAGCGGCTCTTCGAACGGCGCGGGCTCGGCACGCTGATCCTCGAGGCCTATGCGTCGCGCGACCTGCCGGTGCTCGAGGCCGCGGTGGTCTTCTCGGGGGCGCTCTTCGTGGGAGCGCAGCAGGTCGCCTCGGCCGCGCACGCAGCGATCGATCCGCGGGTGAGGTCGTAGATGGCGCAACCGTCACGCCTTCGGGCGATCCTCGTGCGCGTAGCGCCGCTCGCCGCGATGATCGTGACGACCACCGTGGTTGCCTCGGGCGCGCGCTCGCCCACGCACCTCGATCCCGATCTGTCGTGGGCCGCGCCGTCGGCGTCGTGGCCGCTGGGTTGCGGTGAGGCGGGCGTGGATCTCCTTGCGCTCGTCGCGCACGCCACGCAGCGCGGCGTGGTGCTCGCCGCGGTCGTCGCGATGGTGGGCTTCGTCATCGGCTGTCCGCTCGGCGCGGTGGCGGGCCTGGCGCGCGGCGGATTCGAGCGCGCCGTGTCGCGTGCGTGCGATCTCGTGCAGGCGTTCCCGACGTTCCTCCTCGCGCTCGTGGTGCTCTCGGCGGTCCGCACGCCGACGCGCGCTCATCTCGGCGCGGTCTTTCTCCTCACCGCGTGGGCGCCGTTCACGCGCCTCGCGCTCGCACAGACGCGCGTGCTGCGCGACTCCGCCTTCGTCGAGGCGGCACGTGCGCTCGGTGGTGATCGTGCGCGGGTGGTGCTCCGCCATCTGCTCCCGAACCTGCTGGGGGTGGTGGCGGTGCAGCTCGGGTCCACGGCGGCGGCCATCGTGGTCAGCGAGGCGGCGCTCGCCTTCGTGGGCTTCGGCACGCGCGACGGCATCTCTCTCGGATCCATCCTCGATCAGGG
>JAYTZB010000205.1:0-3061 GCA_043742085.1 Polyangiaceae bacterium | reverse complement strand
CTCACCGTCGAGCCGGGCATCTACATCGGCAAGGACTACGACAAGGTCCCCCCGGAGTGGCGCGGCATCGGCGTTCGCATCGAGGACGACATCCTCGTCACGGACGGCGCGCCCGACAACCTCACGCAGGCGATCCCGAAGACGGTGGCGGAAGTTCAGCGGGCGACGGCGGCGTAGCGCCCGCTTCGGTCTTCACCGCCGCCAGCGCGCGTTGCTTCTTCACGTCGCGGCGGTGCGCGATGCCGTAGGCCGCGAAGCCGAGCACCAGGGCCACGACGAGGCCCACGGGCCCTGCGCCGAGACACCAGTCGAGGAGGAGCGCCGGCGCCTCGTCGACGATGTGCTTCCGGTCGATGTCCAGCCACGCGCCGGTCCGCACGCGATGCGCCAGCTGGATCTCGGCGAGCGTGATGAACGGCGTGAAGATGATGTTCGAGGTGTGAGAGCCCACGTACGTGAAGAGGCGGTTCTTCTTCACGAGCGTCGCGACGCCCACGGCGATCCACGGCCGGAGCCCGACCGCGGGCGTGCAGCCGATGAACGCGCCGATCGCCACCGCCCAGCCGATCTCGCCCGGCGCCGCGCGCTCGGACTTGGCGAGCTGCCAGATGCGGAGGATCTTTTCCCAGAGGCGACGAAACACGGCGGCCCGGCAACGTTAGCAGCATCGTCTCCGCAATCTCGTCCGGCCTGGCTCATCCCGCTATCGTGGGTGGTGCGCCCTTGCAGCTCCGCGATCTGAAGCAGCAGTTCCTGGTCCACCTCGCGGACGAGCGTCGTGCGTCGCCGAACACCGTCTCGGCCTACGGTCGCGATCTCGACGCGCTGCTCACCTTCGTCGATGCCCGCGGCGACGCGCTTCCCGCTCGCCGGCCCCGCCGCGCCGGATCACCGTCGCCGACTGCCACGCTCGATCTGTTCTTGCTCCGCGCCTGGCTCGGCGATCTCGCGCGCACGTGCAAGCCGAGCTCGGTGGCGCGAAAGATCGCCAGCGTGCGGGCGTTCGGCCGCTGGATGAAGCGGCAAGGTCACTCGCGCGTGAACCCCGCCGAGCAGCTCGCGAGCCCGAAGGTGCGCCGCGAGCTCCCCACGTTCCTCTCCGCCGACGATGCCGCGTCGGTCGTCGAGGCGCCCGAGCCGGGCAACGTCCTCGACCGCGCCGCCGGGTCGGAGGCCGAGCGCGTCCGCCGCGATGCCGTGGCGCTTCGCGACCGAGCCCTCCTCGAGCTCCTCTACGGCGGCGGTCTCCGCGTCGCGGAGGCATGCGGGCTCGACCTCGGGCAGCTCTCGCTCGACGAGGGAAGCGCGCGCGTCGTCGGCAAGGGCAAGAAGGAGCGCATGGTCCCGCTCGGACGCAAGGCGAGGGAGGCGCTCACGGAGTGGCTCGCGGCGCGCGGCGTGCTCCATCACCCGCGCACGCGCTTCGTCGATCCGCACGCGGTCTTTCTTTCCACGCGCGGTCGTCGCCTCAACGCGCGCGCCGTCCAGCTCCTCGTTCGCCGCTATGGCATCCTCGCCGTGGGACGCACCGATCTCCATCCCCACGCGCTGCGACACACCTGCGCAACGCACCTCCTCGACGGCGGCGCCGACCTCCGGGTCATCCAGGAGCTGCTCGGTCACGCATCGCTGTCGACCACGCAGCGCTATACGCACGTCTCGGTCGCGCACCTCCTCAAGGTGTACGACGCCGCTCATCCGCTCGCGAAGTCCAAAGCGAAGGCGTGACCGGGTCCTCCAGTCCGGCGAACCCGGCCGACCTGTAGTAGAACTTCGGCGTGCTCCGCGCGTTGCTCCGCCTCGTGCTCGCCCTCGGGGGCGCCGCCACGGCTGCGTTCCTCGTCGCGCTGCTCGAGGCGCGGGTCGTCGGCACCGCGGTGGTGGAGGGCGGTGCGCCCGTCGCTCCGCCGCTCGGCTCGCTGATCGTCGCTGACCTCGGGATCCTCTTTCCCGTGGCGATCGGCGTGGCCTGCGCGGTGTCGATCGCGGCGCTGGTCCTCGAGCCCGGCGATCCCAAGGCGCCGGGCCAGTATTTCTCGGTGCTTCGCCAGGGACCCGTGGTCGTTCGCCTGCGCGCCGCGGCCACCGCGCCGCTGGCGGTATTTGCGACGTTCGCGTGGTGCCTCGGGTCGGCGCACGCGGGCCGCTCCGCGCTCGCCGTCGGGCAGCCCACCGAGGCCGGCCTCACCGTCGGCCTCGCGTCGGTCGCGCTCCTGCTCGCGATGCTGGCGATCGCCACGTCGCTCCTGCCGGTCACGCGTCGCGTGCTCGCCATCGGCAGCGGGTCGCTCCCGCAGCTCCTCGACCCCCTGGTCACCGGCGGCGCGGCCCTCGCCATCGTGCTCCTCCTCTTCGGTCTCGGCATCGTCACCGGTGACACGAGCGGCGACGGCGGAGTGCTCGGTATCTTCGGCGTCCTCAAGCGCGAAGAGCTCGACCTCCGACCCGTTGCCAACGCGGCGCTGCTCGCGGGCGGCGCATACATCGCGCCCATCGCGCTCGGGCGCGCCAGCTTCACCGATGCGCAGGGGCGCGCGAATCCGGTGGTCCTCGGCGCGGGCGGCGGCGCGTTCCTGATGCTGCTCATCGGCTTCGGTCTCTGCATCCGCGCGTCGAGCGCGCTCGACACGGACCAGCTCGTCGCGCGCGGCATCGAAAAATACGCGCCGCTCGGCAAGATCTCGCTCGCCGTGCTGAGGCGTGCCAGCGACCACGATCACGACGGATTCTCGGCGCGCTTCGGAGGCGGCGACTGCAACGACGACGACCCGCGCATCAATCCCGGTGCCGTCGACATCCCGGGCAACGGCATCGACGAGGACTGCTCGGGTGCCGACACGCCGGCGTTCGTCGAGAAGCCGCCCATCGCCGTGAAGGACCCCGTGAAGCCGAAGAAGCGCAAGACGTACAACGTCGTGCTCTTCACCGTCGACACGCTACGGACCGATCTCGGCTTCCTCGGTTACCCGAAGCCCACCTCGCCGAACCTCGACGAGCTCGCGAAGAAGGCCACCGTCTTCGAGCGCGCCTACTCGATGGCCTCGTACACGGGGAAGAGCGT
>JAYTZB010000204.1:0-4839 GCA_043742085.1 Polyangiaceae bacterium | reverse complement strand
TCGAGGTCGGTCTGCGCGCGTGCACCGGCGGCGTTGCCTCCGCTGCCGTGCAGCACGAAGACGAGCGGGTAGGGCGTGCTCGGCGCGTAGCTCTCGGGGACGACGAGCGTGTACGCGCGGTCGCGTCCGAGCGCGCTGACGCGCTGCGCGGAGGCGCCGCTCTTCGGGGGAGGCCTTCCGCAGCCCGGAGATGCCGAGACCGCGCTCGTCGCAGGACCAGCGCCGGCCGCGGGGAAGCCCGGGCCTTGTCGCGGCGGATTCGACGGATACGCGCCGGGCGGCGGATACGCGCCGTAGTCGCCCGCGCCGCCGCTCGACGCCGGTGAGCACGCGAGCGCGAGCGTGACGGCAGCGGCGACGGTGACGGTGACGGTGACGAAGGTGAGCGCGACGCGGGACCCGGGCATCCCGCCGAGTCTACTTCACGAGCGAGAGGCGCGGTCCGGCGCCGAACGCCACCATGTGCCCGCTCTCCTCGGCGACATAGACGTCGCAGCGCTCGTCGACGCGCAGGAGATCGGGGATGGCGTCGCACGGCCCGACAGTGCCGAGATGAGCGCCGTCGCTGGGCCGGAAGATCTGCACGTCCGTGTGCGGCACGAAGAGCGCGCCGGAGCGGAGGACAGGCTCGAGCTTGCGCGGCGTGTCCGAGTCGAGCCCACGACCGAGCGCCTGCTTCCAGCGCTGCGTTCCGAGCGAGCCGTCGATGCCGACGAGCTCGCCCGTGGGCGTGTTGCCGACGAGGAGATCATCCACGGCGAGCCACGACGTGCCGACGGGTGCCACGGGGGTCTCGGTGTGGAAGAGCGGAGCCCCGGTCTCGCGCTGGAACGCCGAGAGACGGAGCCCGCGACGATCGCGCACGGCGACGGTGACCGACGACTTGGTGACGAGCGGCGGTCCCTCGACCGTGCACGGCGAGGAGGGGAGCTTGGCGCTCCACGTAGCGCTTCCGGAGAAGGGATCGATGGCGTGGATCACCGCCGCGCTGCTGGCGCCGCCGGAGATCGCGAACATCATCTCGTGGTCGACGGTCGGCGCCGCGCAGAAGCGCAGGCGATCCCGCGAGCGCCAGACGACGGCGCCGGTCTGGACGTCGACGGCGGTGAGCGCGCTGTCGCCCGACGCGACGTAGAGGAGCTTGCCGACGCGCTTGAGGCGGAGGGCCCCGGCGCGTCCCCATGTGTAGCGCCAGCGCGCCTCTCCGCTCGTGAGATCGATGGCGACGAGGTGCTTGTCGCCTTCGGTCACGATGAGGAGCTTCGGGAGACCGGCGGTGTTGACGATGGCGCCGGCGCAAGGACCGGCGGTGCGCGGGGCGATCCACGTGCGGAGCGTGATCTCGCCGGAGCTGAAGTCGTGGAGCGCGATCTGTCCGTCGGGCGCGATGCGCGCGATGCCGGCGGGCGTGACGACGCTCGCCGCGCGCGGCGTGTTGCGTCGCCAGATCAGCTCGCCGGTGGTGCGGTCGAGGCAGAACGTCTCCTGGGCGGCGCCGATGACGATTCGATCGCCGCACAGGAACGTCGCGCGGAGATCGATGCCGGGGATCATCGCGCGCCAGCGCTGGGCATAGCGAAGGCGTGCGGCGTTCCCGAGCGCGCCCGTCTCTTGCTTGGGGCGGACCTGATTCGCGAACGCGCGATAGGACTCGGGCGCGGGGTTGATGCGCGCGTCCTGGCGGCGGACCTCGCGGAGTGAATCGCCAAGCGCGCGCACGTCGCGCCGGAAGGCGGCGAGGCGGAGGTTGCCGCCCTGCGTGCGGTCACGACGGACGAGGGCGCGAACGAGGGCGCGGCCGAAGGCGAGCGCAGACTCGATGACATCGAAGAGCGACAGCTCGGGGAAGGTCGAGACCATGCGCTCGCGGCGCGCCGAGCGGTCTTCGTCCGTCGCACGGGCGGCGAGCGAGCCGGGGCTGATGGTGAGCGAGGCGGGCGGTACGTCGGCGGCGGCGGTGCGGAGGCCGATCATCGCGCCGCCGGCATCGACGCGCGCAAAGAACGGCTGGCCGCGCTCCCAGGAATCGAGCGCCCGACGAGCGAGATCGAGCATGCGCTCGGCGAAGAGGAACGGGTACATCTCGCCGAGGTCGACGCTGCGCCCTCGGATCTCCGCGCGCATCCGGCCGCGAACGAGGAGCGCGTGGAGGTCCGCGCGCTCGACGGTGGGCTCGCTCGTCGACACGACGGTCGGCCCGGGGCGCATCGAGAACTCGGCGGAGAACGAGATCGGGGCGTCACGGTCGAGGTCGACGGAGACGGCCGACGAAGCCGGGACGTCGCTGCCGAAATCGGTCTGCGAGGCGCGTGCGCCCTCGAGCACCCGACGGACCTCGGTGAGCTCGAGCGCCATCGATGACCCGGCAGGATGACGGGCGATGGTCGCGTCGAGGGCGTCCACCACGCTGGCGCACATCTCCTCGAAGACGACCGCGCGGTCGTAGACGAGGACGGTGGGCTCGGAGCCGCCGCGATAGACGCTCAGCGTCGCCGTGCTGGCGAGGCGCTCCACGCAGAGCTCCCACGCGTCCTCGTAGAAGCGCACGATGCGCTTGCCGCGCGCCACGCGGACGAGGTCGGTGAGGGCCCACGCGAGGTCGCGCAGCACGCACGAGGCGTGCCGCTCCGCGACACGCGCGGTGACGTTGGCGCCGTGGATGAAGAGGTCGAGGACCTCGTTGGGTCGCACGCGCGAGCCCGTCGAGGCAGGAATGCCATCGACGCGCTGCCGGCGACCCGACCGCGGACCGGCGAGGACAGATCCTCGCGCAGTGCTCGCGTCATCGGGCAGTTGGGAAAGCTCGGGCTCGACGAAGATTTCGAAGCTTCGCATTCGTCTCGGGCGACCGACTCGGAGGGGTCCGTGATGCCGGTGCGTTTTTGCGCCGGCAAGAGGTCGGTGGGTGAACGAATCCTAGGAAGTTACGCGCAGCAAACGTAGTTTTCGACGGGCGATGCCAGAGAATGGACAACGCGCGACGAGCGCTGCTACGGGCGCATTTGCGGCGCTCGGCGCGGCGTGCGCGCTCGTTCCGGCGATCGCGATGTGGGGCTTCACGGTCGACGATGCGCTCATACCCGTGCGCTATGCACATCATCTGGCGACGGGCTTCGGGTATCGCTTCGATGCTCACGGCGCGTCGACGGACGGCGTGACGCCGTTGCCGTGGGCGCTGTTGCTCGCGCCGCTCTCGGGCGGCGATGCCTTGGTGGCGCTGGTGCGCGCGAAGGTTCTGGGCGTCGTGGCGTGGACGGGCGCGGCTGCGTTGCTGGGCGCGCGCGTCGGCGGGATGGTGCGCGGGCGGAGGCACGCGTTGCTCTGCGCGGCGGCGTTCGTCGTGATGGGGCTCGCGTTTCCGCTCGGGGCGTGGGCTGCGAGCGGGATGGAGACCGGGGTCGCGATGGGGATCGCGACGGCCGCGGCGACGCGGGTCGGGCGTGGACCGCGGTGGTGGGCGGCGGCAGCGATCGCGGGGGTAGCGGGCGCATTCCGACCGGAGATGGTGGTCTGGGCGATGGTGCTCGGGGCGTGGGGCGGGAGCGGGAGCGAGAGCGAGAGGGCAGGGCTGCGGCGCGGCTTGATTGGGGCGACGGTGGCGATCGGGCCGTTCCTCGCCTGTGCGGTGGTGCGCATGGTGGTGTTCGGGAGGCCAGCGCCGCTCGCGGTGCTCGCGAAGCCGAGCGATCTCTCGCATGGGGCGATTTACGTAGGGGCGGCGGCGCTCGTGGTGCTCACGCCGCTGCTCGTGATGGCGCCGGTGGCGCTGCTCCGGGGGAGCGCGCCGGGGCTGCGGGTGGCGCGGGTGCTCGTGGGCGCGTTCTTCGCGCATGCGCTGGCGGTGATGGCGGCGGGCGGGGACTGGATGCCTTACGCGCGGCTGATGGTCCCCGTCGCGCCTTCCCTCGTGATCGCGTTCGCGGTGATCGCGCGCGGCGGACGTCCCGCGGTCAACGCAGCGCGGCTCGCGGCGGCGCTCGTGCTCGGCGGGCTGCTGGCGATGCGGGCGGCGCCGGCCGGCCGCGGCGTGCAGGCGGACCGTGCGGATCTGATCGCGCGCGCTCGTCCGGTGCTCGGGGATGCCCACGTCGTCGCGGCGCTCGACATCGGCTGGGTCGGCGCCTCGACCGATGCCGCCATCGTGGATCTCGCGGGGCTCACGGATCCGGCGATCGCGCTCTTGCCGGGTGGCCACACCTCGAAGCGCGTCGACACCGCGATGCTCCTCGATCGCGGCGTCGACACCGTCGTCGTCTACTCCGACATCCGGGTGGTGGAGGCGCGCATCGTCCGCTCCGAGCTCTTCGCGTCGCGCTTCGAGCCGGCGGCGACGCTGCCGCTCGGCTCGCGCGGTGCCGCGTACACGATCTATCGCCGCCGCCCCCCGCCGCCGTCGCTGCCTCCGTGAGCGCTCTCGCGCTACCGCTTCATCGAGACCGGCGCGCTGCCGTCGATCTCCTGGAACCCGTACTCCTTCGCGAGCTCCGCGACGATCACCGCCGACCCCGTCTTGGCGAGGCGCTCCGGATCGCTCGCGATGGCGGCGACCGCGCGACCGCTCAGCAGCGGGGACTCGCCGTTCGTCATGTCGAACCCGAGGCGCTCCGGCTCGGCGAGAAGGCGCTCGGTCTTCACCACCCCCGGCCACAACGAGACCACCGTCACACCATGAGCCTTGAGCTCGCGACTCATGTCGCGCGTCATGCGGTCGACGCCGGCCTTGCCCACGCCGTAGGCCACGTTCACCGCCTGGATCTTCGCGCCGAAGGACGACACGTTGACCACGAGGCCGAGCTTCTGCGCGATCATGAGCGGCGCTGCATGCCACGTCGCGACGTA
>JAYTZB010000203.1:0-7955 GCA_043742085.1 Polyangiaceae bacterium | reverse complement strand
GCCGGCGCCCTCCAGCTCAACGCCGACGCCATGCACGCCGCCGGCTTCTGAGCCCGGACCCAGAGACCGCGGAGTCACGAAGCAACGGAGACGAGCACGGAGATCAGATGGGCTACCGATCTCGTTCCCACGAGTGACGGTGGAGACGGTGGCGGCGAGCTCTCGACCGCTCCGGAAGGGTCGCGTGTCTCGAACCAAAAATCTCCGTTCTCGCCTCCGTGTCTCCGCGGTCTTCCCGGGATCTCGTCGCTGGCCTACTTGCGGCCTCGGCCTTGGCCCCACTTCGGGGATTGCGTGATGAGCTTTGCGACGAGCGCCGTCCAGCCCGTCTGGTGCGTGGCGCCGAGGCCGGTGCCGTCCTCGCCGTGGAAGTACTCGTAGAACGTGACGAGATCCTTGAAGTGCGGGTCCGACTGCATCTTGCCGGACACCGCGCCGCCATCCGCCGGCCTTCGCCCGTCCGCGTCGCGCATGAACAACGAGGCGAGGCGACGCGACAGCTCACTCGCCACCTCCCACAGGTTCATGTAGCGACCCGAGCCCGTCGGGCACTCGATGCGGAAGCTCTCGCCGTAGTAGTGATGGTATTTCTGTAGCGCCTCGATCATCAGGTAGTTCACCGGGAACCACACCGGGCCGCGCCAGTTCGAGTTGCCTCCGAAGAGGCCCGTCGACGACTCACCCGGCTCGTAGTCGACGCGATGCTTCACGCCGTCGAGCTCGACCTCGTACGGCTCGGTCATGTGGATGCGCGACAGCGCGCGCACGCCGTGCGGTGAGAGGAACTCGGTCTCGTCAAGCACGCGCGCCAGCACGCGCGCGAGCCGGTCGCGATCGAGGATCGAGAGGAGGCGCCTCTTCCCGGTACCGACCTCGATGGCCTCCATCTTCCCGGCGAACTCCGGGCGGTTCGAGATGAACCACTTGGCGCGCTTCACGAAGGCCGGGAAGCGCTCGAGCGCCGCCTCCTCGATGGTCTCCACCGCGAAGATCGGGATGAGCCCCACCATGGAGCGCACGCGCATCGGGACGTTGCCTCGTCCGGGGAGGTGCAGCATGTCGTAGAAGAAGCCGTCCTCCTCGTTCCACATGCGGACACCGTCCTCGTCGCTGTTCTCCTGCGCCTCGGTCATGGCGTGGGAGATGAGGAGGAAGTGCTCGAAGAACTTGTTCGCGACGTCCTGGTAGCTCGGGCTGGTGGTCGCCAGCTCGAGGGCGATGGCGAGCAGGTTCAGGCAGTACATGCCCATCCAGCTCGTCGCGTCGGCCTGCTCGAGGAGGCCGCCGGCGGGCAGCGCGTTCGAACGATCGAAGACGCCGATGTTGTCGAGCCCGAGGAAGCCGCCCTGGAAGACGTTGTTGCCCGCGGTGTCCTTGCGGTTCACCCACCAGGTGAAGTTCAGCATCAGCTTCAGGAACACCGACTCGAGAAAGTCGTGATCGGGCACGCCGGTCCGCTTGCGGTCGATCTGGAAGACGCGCAGCGCCGCCCACGCGTGCACGGGCGGATTCACGTCGCCGAACGCCCACTCGTACGCGGGGAGCTGGCCGTTGGGATGCATGTACCATTCACGCGTCAGCAGAACGAGCTGCTCCTTCGCGAGATCGGGATCGACGATGGCGAGCGGGATGCAGTGGAACGCGAGGTCCCACGCTGCGTACCAGGGGTACTCCCACTTGTCCGGCATGCTGAGGACCTCGCTGCTGAAGAGGTGCCTCCATTCGCGATTGCGCCCGCGCTTCCGCTCGGGGGGCGGCGGCGGCGAGCCCGGGTCGCCGTTGAGCCAGCGGTTGATGTCGAACGTGTAGTACTGCTTCGACCAGAGCAGCCCCGCGAGCGCCTGTCGCTCGACGTTGGTGGCCTCGGGAGAGAGCTGCGGTGGCGACACGGCGGCGTAGAACTCGTCGGCCTCTTGCCGGCGCAGCGCGAAGACCGCGTCGAAGTCGGCGAACGGATCGGTCCCGCCGTCGACGCCGAGCGTGCGCGTGGAGAAGCGTGCGCGAAAGACCTGCGACGCGCCTGGCGCGAGCTCGGCGTGCCAGCGCCCCGCCGCCTTGGTGCCGGCGCGCGCCGGGCTGACCGCGGCCCGTTGCTTGTTCACGACGTACTGATGAAACGCGTCCTTCACGTACGACGTCTTGTTCGGCGTTCCGAAGATGGCGGCGGTGTTGGTCTCGTTGTCGGCGAAGAGGAGCTCCTTCGTCCCGTCGACCCAGATGCGGATCTTGCCGTGGTACGGATCGGTGCCCTCGATGTACTGCGTCTCGTCGTCGGGCGAGTACACGCAGCGGAGCTCCGGCTTGTTCGGGCTGCGCGTCTTCTGCCCGTCCCAGCCCCAGGTGTTGCGGTACCAGAACTGCGGCAGCACATCGATCGGAGCCAGCTCCGGTCCCCGATTCGTCACCGTGATGCGCACGAGCACGTCGTCGGGCGCAGCCTTCGCGTATTCGATCTCGACGTCGAAGTAGCGGTCGTCGTCGAAGATCCCGGTGTCCTGGATGCGCGGCGAAGGATTGGCGCGCGTCGCGTCGCGTGCCATCTGACGCAGCTTTTCGTAGGGGAATTCCCGCTGCGGATACTTGTAGAGTGCACGCGTATAGGAGTGCGTGGGCGTGGCGTCGAGGTACCAGTAGAGCTCACACACGGTCTCGCCGTGGTTACCCTCGGGACCCGTGAGCCCGAAGAGGCGCTCCTTCAGGTACGGGTCCTTGCCGTTCCAGAGAGCGACCGAGAAGTTGAGGACGCCGCGGCTGTCCGACAGTCCGAGGAGGCCGTCCTCGCCCCACCGATAGGCACGAGCACGGGCGTGCTCGTGGGGGAAGTAGTTCCACGCGTCGCCGTTCGCCGAGTAATCCTCGCGGACCGTTCCCCACTGCCGCTCTGCGAGATACGTGCCCCAGCGGCGCCACTTCGTTCCCGCACGAGCTTCTGCGAGCCGTTTGTGCTCGGCCGTAGTCGCGCGTTCGATCGACATGGTGCCGGGATGGTACCGGGGGTAAAGTCTAGAGCGTGAGCGAATCGAGGCAGCCTCCCGCGGGAGGGAGCGGAAGCTCGCATCCGTCTTCTCATCCTTCCGCACCATCTCCTTCGCATCCGCCACCGCCGCCTTCGCATCCGCCTGCGCCTCCTTCGCATCGGCCCGCCGTGCCTCGTCCAGATGGGCACGAGCTCCTTCCCGGTCCCGGCGGACAGACGAAGGTCTTGCCGCGCGTGTCCCGCCCGCAGACCGGACCGACGGGGTTCCCCGTGCAACGCGTGCCCGATGGTCGGCCCTCGCAACCGAACCTCTCGCCGTCGCATCCCACGCCGCCGCTCCAGCAAGCCGCGCAGCCGATCGCGAATCCCTTCCAGAGCCAGGTGGTGCCGCAGTCGTATCCGGTAGCGCCGCCGTCACCCGCCTATGGTCCGCCCAACGGACCGTCGAAGACCGGAACGCAGCCCGCGCCGGCGATGGGCTCGCCGATGAACGCGATGCAGACCGGCCCGCAGCGCATCCAGACCCCGCCGCATCCGATGCCTGCTCCGGGTAGCTCGCCGCGCATGGGCGGCAATACCGGGACGCAGCCGGCCATCCCCGCAGCGGCCCCCGTCCAGCAGCAACAGCAGCAGCAACAACAACAGCAGCCCGGCATGTACCCGCGGCAACACACCGGGAACGTGCCGCGCATCACCGTCCAGTATCCGCAGGTCGGCGGCACGTTGAAGGGCCAGCGCGGAAGCTACGTCGTGCGCGACACGATCGGCTCCGGCGAGTTCGGCGCCGTCTACGAGTGCATCGGGCCTTTCGATCAGATCTACGCGCTGAAGATGGTGCGGCCGTCGAACCGGCCGTACTCCGAGGTGCAGGCCGAGTGGGCGCGCGAGCAGTCGCGCCTCTTCTCGCTGCGTCACCCGAACGTCGTCTACATCTACGACTCCTTCGAGCAGGACCACCTCTTCTATCTCGCGCTGGAGCGTTGCGACCACGCCCTCAAGGACATGCTCGGCACGCCGATGCAGGAGGGCCTCGTCCTCGAGATGACGCGCCAGCTGCTCGCTGCCGTGCAGTTCCTGCACGACAACGAGGTCGTCCACGACGATCTCCATGCCGGCAACGTGCTCATCACGCACACCGATCGCCCCACCGTGAAGATCTCCGACTTCGGGATCAGCCACGAGCTGCGCGGCATGACCGCGGTGCGGCCCAACGTCGTCCACCACGCGATCATGGCGCCGGAGATCCTCGCCACCGGCTACACCAGCCGGCAGAGCGACCTCTATCAAGTCGGCCTCCTCCTTTACTGGATGCTCGCGGGTGAGCCGGCCATCCAGATGGATGTGCCCTATCAAGAGCTCGTTCGTCAGGTGGCCGACGGCGCGCCGCGCCTCCGCGCCGAGCAGCTCGGGACGCCCTTCGGCGACCTCATCGCGAAGATGCTCCGACGTCGGGAGGCCTTCCGCTACGCGAGCGCGCGCGAGGTGTGGTCGGAGCTGCGCGAGCTTCCCGCGTGGAAGCAACGCAACCTCTTTCCCGTCAAGTAGCCGCAGCGCTCGCGGCACGGTGACTCGCGTTGCGGGGTCTATCCCGCAACGCGCGACCGCTGATCGACGCGCTTGCGGACAACACGGCTCACGCACGCGACGAAGCGCCGATGCATACTCGCGGTGCGGTGCTCGCACCGTATCGCAGGCAAATCATGCATTCCGACGGCGGTGGCATTTCGACTGTCACCGTGGAGTAAGCTGAAGAGAACCGATGTCGAATGACGCGGCACGAGCGGCTGCAGGCGCGACGTATCGGATGCTGCGTGAGCTCGGCTCTCGCGCGCAGCATTCGCATGCCGCGATCCGCGAGCCGAACGAGCTCCTGGTGGCTCAGCGCTTCGCGCGCGGCGCTCGCACCGGCAGCAGCGCGGATCTCGACGTCGACGTCGACGACGCGACGCCGCTCGATGCCGAGGCGATGGCGCTCCTCCTGCGCGATGCGCGATGCCTCGCGAAGAACTGGCATCCCAACATCGCGCGCGTCCGGCACGTCGACCTGACGTCCAGGCCGCGCAACGTGCTCACCATTGCCAGCGAGCTGCTCGACGGAGCGACGCTCGAGGACCTCATCGAGGCGGCGCAGCCGGAACGAACGAGCGCACGCGATCCCTTGCTCGCGCTGCCGGTGCTCGTGCGCGTGCTCCTCGACGTGCTCTCCGGCCTGCACGCGCTGCACGGGCTTCGCGACGGCATGAACGCGCCGCTCGGCGCCATCCACGGCGAGCTCTGTCCCGCCAACGTCGTGATCGGCAAGGACGGCGTCGCGCGCATCGTGAACGTGCTGCGGCCGCGACCGGTGCGCGTCAGGGAGCGTTCCGAGGCCCTGGCGTACGCGGCGCCCGAGACCCTCGATGGCGCTGGCACCGACGACCCGCGCTGCGACGTGTACGCGGTCGGCGTCATGCTCTGGGAAGGCATCGCGGGACGAAGGCTCTACGAGGAGCGGGACCCGTCGCAGATCCTCGCGCGCCAGCGCGAGGGCGAGCTCGTCAGGCCGTCGATCCATGCCAGCTCGCCGTTCGCGCGCCTCGCCGACGTCGCGATGCGCGCGCTCTCGTTCGATCCGGCGCTTCGCTACCGCGGCGTGACCGACATGGCCGCCGACCTCCGCAAGATCGCCGGGACCAAGCTCGCAACGGGCGCGACCGTCGCGTTGCGCGTCTCCGATCTCGCCGGCGATCGGATCCGCATGCGTCGCGCCCTCCTCGAGCCGGCGACGTCGGGGACCCGACGCCGGGCAAGCGAGCGATCGATCGCGGCCGCCGAGGAGAGCATCGACACCGCACGTCAGTCGGCGCTCACGGCCGACGAGATCGCCCTCGCGAAGGGCATCGATCCCGGCGCGGCGGTGTTCGCGCCGTCGCTCCCGCCGTTGCCGCCCCCCGTCACGCCGCTCGCGCGGCCCACGCGGCAGCTCACACGGCGGGTCTCCCCGCATCGTGCGTCGATGCAGCGCGTCGCGCCCACGCTGGAGCGGGAGATCCCGGTCGCGCTCATCGCAGCCTCGCGACGGACGGCGGAGCTCGACGACGCGATCGACGTCGAGATGGAGCCCGCGTCGAAGCCCGCGTCGACGGAGGACCTGATCTCGGCGGCGCTCGCCACCACCACCGCGCAGATGCGCGCGGTGGCCTTCGAGCGTCGCGAGAGCGCACCGGTTCTCCCCGCCACGGAGACGCCCGGCGACTTCGTCATTCCCATCGACGTCACCGAGACGTGGAACGAGACCGCTCCACCGCCGCAGCCGCGACCCCGAAACCGCGTGGCGGGCGTCGCCGTCATCGCAACGCTCCTCCTGTTCGCGATGGGCGCGTTCCTGGCCGTCCGCGCGCGGCCGACCCCGCCGGAGCCCGCCGCGTCGGCCGCGGCGCCTTTCCCGGCCGCGGCGCTGGGTCCGACGGTGGCGACGCCTCCCGACCCGACCGCCGCCGGAAATGCATCGCCGATCGCATCGGCCTCCGCGGCGCCGAGCTCGACCAGCGCACGGCCGGCGCCTCGCATGGTGGGCCCGTCAGCCCCTCCACCGCCTGCGAAACCGAAGAAATCGATCTACGAGCCCGACGGGCTCTGAGCGCCCTTCGGAAACGTTCCGCGGAGGATTCCACCATCGGCGATCCTTGCTGGTAGGCTTCGGGGCAACGTGAGGATTGGGTCCGTAGTCGCCCCTCCGAAGCAGCTCGGAAAGTATGAGGTGGGCGCCAAAATCGGCGGCGGCGGAATGGCCTCCGTGTACATCGGCCGTGCCACGCTCGAAGACGGCTCCGAGGAGCGCGTTGCGCTGAAGGTGATCCGCGACGAGCTCGCGCACGACGAGCAGTTCCGGACCATGTTCATCGACGAGGCGAAGATCCTCGCGCAGCTCTCGCACCCCAACGTCATCAAGACGCTCGAATACGGCGTCACCGGCGCGCATCGCTTCATCGCCATGGAGCTGCTCTCGGGCCGGACCTACTCGGACGTCTGGGACCTCCTCGCGGTGAAGGGCGACAAGATCCCGCCCTGGCTCGCGGCCTGGCTCTGCGCGCGCGTCGCCGAGGGGCTCCATCATGCCCACGAGCTCGTCGACGATCTCGGTCAGTCGCTCGGCGTCATCCATCGTGACGTGAACCCGAGCAACATCTTCCTCACCCACGGCGGCGAGGTGAAGCTGATCGATTTCGGGCTCGCCAAGGCGCGCGTTCGACTGTCGAAGAGCGCCGACGGCATCGTGAAGGGAAAGATCCCCTACCTCGCTCCGGAGCAGGCGCACGGCCGGCCCATCGATCGACGCATCGACGTGTATGCGCTCGGCGCGACTCTGTGGGAGTCGGTCACGATGAAGCGCCTCTTCAAGCGCGAGACCGACGTCGACACGCTGCGCGCCATCCGCGAGGCGAAGGTCCCCGACGTGCGGACGCTCATCGAGGGGTTCCCGCCCGACCTCTGGTACATCATCGAGAAGTCGCTGCGCGAGGATCGCGACGCGCGCTACGAGACCGCCGACGAGTTCCGCAGGGAGCTCGACGAGTTCGTCGGTGCGCGCGCGCCGCTCATGAAGGACGAGCTCGCGGCCATGCTCACGCGGCTCTTCCCCGGCCAGGAGGCGCGCCAGGCGCGCTGGGAGCAGGCCGCCGCGTCGGTGCGTATGCCGATGCACACGATGCCGCCGCCGGCTCCGGTGCCGATCGCGTCGACCAACATGCTCGAGTCCGGCGAGGACAGCGGCCCGCAGCTCTCGGCGGTGCCCGACAGCGCGAAGGTGGCGGCGGAAGCGAAGGCGGACGCGGAAGCGAAGGCCGAGGCGGCGGCGCCCGCAGAGGCGGAAGCGAGCCCGAAGGCGGACGTCCCGGCGGAAGCGGAAGCGGAAGCGAAGGCGGACGAGGAGGGCGCGACGGCCCAGGCGCCGCCCGACGTCGTCAAGATCAAGAAGAAGAACAAGGGCAAGGCGAAG
>JAYTZB010000202.1:0-2804 GCA_043742085.1 Polyangiaceae bacterium | reverse complement strand
TCCGAGTCGGGCTCGGCGTTGAAGTCGCCCATCACGAGCGGCGGGAACCCTTCGATGGGGGCGAGCCGCGCCACGGCGTCGGCCAGCGTCTTCACCTGGAGCTGGCGGATGTGCCCGTGGTGCAGCTTCCAGTTGAGATGCGTGCAGAATACCGGCATCATCCCGAACGGCGACGAGAGCTCGGCGAAGACGACGCTCCGCTGCTCGTCGCTCCCGCCGCTGGGGAGCGGAATGGTCTCGGTCCGCGCGATGGGCCACTTCGAGAGAATGGCGTTTCCAGTCGGGAAGCCGTGGTTCTCGGAGGAGATCCCCCATGCGATCTCGTAGCCGAGGCCCTCGCTGACGAGCGTGGCCTGATCCATCGCGGAGTTGCGAAGGACCTCCTGCATGCCGAGCACGTCGGGCGCGAGCGTCTGGATGCCATGCCGGATCGCGACCAGTCGCTCCTCCCACGGTCCGAAGCGGCTCCAGATGTTGAGCGTGGCGGCACGGAAGGTACGCATGCCGCGTACTCTACTTCAGGACTTCACGGCGGGTCACGGCACGATGTCGACGGTGCCGCCTGCCGCGCAGCCCGAGACGTCGTAGCCCCAGCTCCCGACCCTCGTGATTCCCGTGAATGCCGACGACTTCCCGGCGGCCACGGTCGCCCACGTCTGTCCGTCGTGGCCGCGCACGACGTGCTCGACCGCGTCGTCGTTCTTGAACTGGAAGAGATCGTTCGTGGTGAGCGTGATGGTCGCCGGCGAGGCCGCGCACGTGCCCGCGTCGGTGGCCGCAATGGTGATGAGGTTCGCGGCGACGTCGTCTTGAACGCAACGCCCGGTGTCGAGATGCGTTCCGGCCGCGCACTTCATCGGATCCGGCGTGTCCGCGAGGTGGCACGCCGACGCCGTGCCGAGCGCGCCGACGACCGTAGCGACCGCAACGAGTCTGCCCATCACCCGATGATAGCGCCGGCGGTTGACACCCGATCGGGCGACAGACGGTGGGCCACGGAAAGCGTGTGATGGCCCGTTCACGCTCGGCCGCGTGCTTTCCTCGACCAAGCCGCGACCCCTTCGATTCGCCGGATTCTTCGGCCTGGCGCGGGGTGTGCTGTACGAGAGGCTCATGCGCCTCTCGATGCCGGCCCTGGTCCGCACGTCTACGATCGCCCTCCTCCCGGTCCTCGGCCTCCTCGCGGCGGGCGCCAGCGCGTGCGCGTCGTACCGGCTCGCCGAGCCGCACGCGGAGGTGCTGAATCCGTTCACGCCCATCCCGACCGACTTCGCCCGCGTCTGCGTGGTCCGGACGTCGCGTCTCGCGTTTGCCCAGGCCTTCCCGATGACCGACAACGGCATGCTGGTGGGCGCGACGAAGGGGCTGACGTTCTTCTGCTACAAGGCCGAGCCCGGCGAGCACACGCTGCGGATCGAGGCCGATGAGCCGGTCGTCGAGAAGCTCTATGCCGTGGGCGGACGGAGCTACTACCTCCACGAGACCATCCCGCTCTCGCCCGCAGTTCGCTGCGAAGTGACCTTCGTGAGCGAGGCGAAGGCACGCGAGCTCATGGATCGCTCGACCTACGAGGTGCTCACCGACACGCCTTCCTCCGAGCATCCGCCCGAGGCGGTACCCTACGCGAAGGCCTTGAAGCAGCCGTGATGAGCGCTCCGCATGCACATGTCCGGCGTGACGCCGTGTTCACGATGCGGCCGGCGTACACCGCGATCCGCCGAAAAATCCGCGACTGAGCGAGCTGGCGCGGCCTGTGCTTTGCGGCTCGCCATGCCCCGCTATTTGCGTGCCGCGGTTCGTTCCGGAGCCCTCGCCTTCCTCGCGGTCACTGCCGCGGCATGCAGCTCGTATCGGATCTCCGAGCCGCGGACCGAGGTGCTCCATCCGTTCGCGCCGATCCCGGCGGAGTTCGCGCGCGTGTGCGTCATCCGGACGTCTCGCCTCGCGCAGGCGGTGGCCTTCCCGACCCTCGACAACGGCGCGCTCGTCGGCGCGACCAAGGGGCCGACGTTCTTCTGTTACAAGGCCGAGCCCGGCGACCACACGCTGCGGATCCGGGCCGACGAGCCGACGGTCGAGAAGCTCCATGCCGAAGGCGGACGGAGCTACTACCTCCACGAGACCATCCCGCTCTTTGCGTTCATCATGCACTGCAACCTGACCTGGGTGAGCGAGGCGAAGGCGCGGGAGCTGGTCGACGACTCGACGTACGAGGTCATCACCGAGACGCCGGCCAGCGAGCATCCGCCGGACGCGATCCCGTACGCCCGAGCCGCCGCATCGCGCTAGTCGTCCACCCGCCTGCCGACCCGCCGCACAAAAGCGAAACGGGCCCGCAGCTCTCGCCGCGGACCCGTCTCAGCCGCCGATCGCGTCGAACGCGTCGGCCTGGGTGAGGCTCAGGCCTCCGCGGGCTCCTTGTCGTCGACCTTCACGGACGGCGAGCCGCCGCTGTTTGCGTTGGAAGGGTTTTCGGCAACGATGCGCATCCCGTAGAACGAGCGGTAGACGAACACGAGCGAGATGCCGAAGAAGATCGCCGCGAGGACGATCGGCAGCGTCTTGTCCGTGCCCGGGCCGTCCTTGGTCTTCATCTGCTCCGCGAGCTCGACGGCGAGGAGGCCGAAGAGGGTCGTGAACTTGATGACCGGGTTGAGCGCGACGCTCGACGTGTCCTTGAACGGGTCGCCGACGGTGTCGCCGACGATCGTGGCGTCGTGGAGCGGCGTGCCCTTCATCTTGAGCTCGACCTCGACGATCTTCTTCGCGTTGTCCCAGGCTCCGCCGGCGTTCGCCATGAAGAG
>JAYTZB010000201.1:0-2240 GCA_043742085.1 Polyangiaceae bacterium | reverse complement strand
CTCGCTACAGCCTAAACCGCTTCGTCCGCGTGACGTTCAGAGCGGCGGTGCGCCCAGCGTCATGCCGGCATCGTCGAGCGCAGACAGCACGTAGCCGGTTCGCCAGAGATCGAGGAGCGCCGCTGCCGGGCTCTCGAGATCGTCGAAGCTGCGACCGGCATTCGGGTAGCCCGCAGGCACGCAGCGCCCATCGATGGCGCATGCACGCCAGAAGAGGTCGATACGTGCGGTGAGCGCGGCATCGGCAGCGAGCGGCGAATCGCTTGCGGCGTCGAGGATCTCCCGTTCGAGGCCCCGCGCGCGCGCCACGAGCCCTTCGGCGCCGTACGTCGGAGCGATGGCATCGGTCAGCGCGCGGAGCGGGACGTCGAGGAGCAGATCCGCGCGCGCGCGCGCGGCGAGGACCGGCTCGTCGGCGATGAGCCACGTCATCGTTGCTCCGATCTCGAAGCCCCACGCGGCGAGCGTCGATGCGAAGCGACGCGCGCACGACTCTGCGCGCGCGATGCCTTCGGGATCGCTCGCGAGAGCCTGGGCCAGCACGGCGCGCTCCCGTCGATCCGCCGGGCGCTCCGCGCGCTCGAGGGCCAGCCACTCGCGCTCGAGCGCGGTCATGTGGGCATCGACGACGCCGTCACCGGCCTCGAAGACCGAGGACCGTGCGAGCTCGATGCGCGCCCGGCAATCCGCGAGCGCCTTCGCGCGCAGCTCGCTCGCGCGCCGATCCGTGCTCGCATGCTCCTCCGCGCGCGCGCGACACTGCGCGAGCAGGGGTCGCCCGGGTCGGAGCAGCGCCGCGAGGAGCCCGTTCCAGGCCGCATTCATCGCTCGAGTCTATGACGTCGACGAGCAACGGACCAGCGGCAGGAGCGCTCGCGGTCCGCCGCAGCGCTCACTGTCGGACGAACACGAACGGGATCTGCACCTGCTTCACCTCGCCCGGCGCCGGGAAATTCCAGGTGCGGAGCTGCTGCTCGATGCATTTGCCGACCACCGGATCGTTGCCCGACGTGCTCACGTTCTGGACCGAGCCGTTCGGCGCGATGGTGATGGCTGCCGTCACCTTGGTGCTGCCCGCCGCGCTGCCTCCGCGATCGAGGCAGGTTCGCTTCACGCCGGCCTTGCGCGAGTTGACCACGCGCTCGATCGCTCCTTGATCGAACGCGCCTCCCGCCGACGGCCCGGAGTCGGTGGGCTTCGGGATGTTCGGTCCGTTCAGGCTCGACAGATCCGCGGGCAGCGGCACCACCTGGTTCTGCGACGGCGCTTGCGCCTTCATCTCCGCGCTCGCCTTCTGTGCGCTGTCGAGGCTCGTGGCGCTCGCGACCTTCTTCAGCGTCGCCTGCACGCTCGCTCCGTACTGCGCGCGTTCGGCTTCCATCTTCTTCTGGAGATCGGCGAGCAGCGCAGCGCTGGCCGCGGCCTCGCCGGCGTTCTCGTCGGCTTGCTGCTTCAGTGTCTTCACCTCCGCGAGCGCGTCCGCGAGCGCGTCCGCGTCCTTGCGCGCCTGCGCCGCACGCGCGTTGCTCTCGCTCGCATAGAACAGCGAGCCGCCCACGATCATGGCCACGATCAACAGGCCGACCGACCAGCGAATGCGCTGCGCCTTCTGCTCGTCGCCGAGGCTCGCCGCCAGGAAGCTTCGCGAATTGTCGCTCAGCGGGATGCTGCCCCTCTTCCACAGCTCCACGCCGGACGCGAGACGGCCGCGGCGCCACAGCTCCGCCACGTCTCTCGACTCGACCCAGCGCGCGGCGTCGCGCTCGATGTGCGCCACGAGCAGGCGATCGTCGCGCGCGCTGTCGAGCCACGCGCGAAGGATGCCCCACTCGCGCAGGATCGAGTCGTGCACGAACGTCACGCCGGCCTTGTCCTCGATGAGCAGGCGCGCCTTCGTCAGCGCGCTCACTACCTCTTTTGCGGGCTCGCCGAGGCGTTCGACGAGCTCCGCGCGCGCCACGTGTGCCGGCGTGCCTTCGGGTGTGGTCATCGCGAGGAGCACGTCGCGAAGCGTCTCCTTCGGGAGCTTCAGGCCGGCGACGGTGGCGTCGGCGTGCTGCTCGAGCGCGCCTCGCATGCCGCCCTTCGCGCTGAAGCCCGCGCGCGTGATGGTCTTCTTCTTCGTGTCGCGCGCTGCCCAGAGCCGGGTCAGCCCGAACTGCGCGAGGGGCATCGCCGCTTCGCGTCCCTTGAGATCGAGGAGGACCTCGCGCTGGAGCTCCGCGTCCTCGAACTTGTAG
>JAYTZB010000200.1:0-3147 GCA_043742085.1 Polyangiaceae bacterium | reverse complement strand
GACGGTGACCCGCGCAACCTGCCGTTCGACGGCGAGGCCGCGCTGCGTGCTCTCACCGCGGCCGACCCGTTGCTCGGAAGGCACATCGCGAAGACCGGTTCGCTCGGCCTGCAGCTGAAGGAGACCGAGGGCACGTTCGCGGCGCTCGCCGAGTCGATCGTCTACCAGCAGCTCTCGGGTCGCGCGGCCGCGACCATCTTCGGACGCGTACGCGCCCTCTACCCCGGCGGTCGGCTCGATCCCAAGAAGGTCCTCGCGACGAACGACGCGCCGCTACGCGGCGCCGGTCTCTCCGCGGCGAAGCTCGCGAGCCTGAAGGACCTCGCCGCGCGCTCTGTCGCGGGCGAGATTCCCACGCTCGCGCAGCTCGGGCGCATGGACGACGAGGCCATCGTCGAGACGCTCACCGCGGTCCGCGGCGTCGGACGCTGGACGGTGGAGATGCTCCTCATCTTCCGGCTCGGTCGTCCCGATGTGCTGCCGGTCGCCGACTACGGGATCAAGAAGGGCTTCGCGCTCCTCTTCCCGAATGCCGAGAAGAAGGGCGGGCGCGCCAGGTACGGACCCGACGAGCTCCCGTCGGCCAGGGCGCTCGAGGCGCGCGCCGAGCGATGGCGCCCGTTCCGCTCGGTCGCGAGCTGGTACCTGTGGCGCGCGCTCGATACCTGAGGTCTGCAGGCTTCGTCGGTTAAGTGTTTCCCGCGCGATTTGAGGCCTGACAGCCTCACCACACGTCGCGTCTGTCGACCCCGACCCACGTCGTGGCGTACGCTGTCTCCGTCATGCCGCGCCAACGCCGGCCAGGTGAGCACGAGCTCATCGAAGGAATGCGGCTTCTCGACCGCTACACGATCCTCGACCGGATCGGCAGCGGAGGCATGGCCACGATCTATCGAGCGACGGACGATCGTCTCGATCGCGTCGTCTGCATCAAGCTCCTTCGCACCACGCTCGTCGAAGGCTCGGGGAGCAACAACACCAGCGGCCGCGCCGTCTACAAGGCGACGTACTCGCACTTCCTCCAGGAGGCGCTCGCGCTCTCCAAGCTGCAGCACCCCAACACGCTGCGCATCTACGACTTCGGCTATCTCGACGACGCCTCGCCGGATCCCGGCGCACCGTTCCACGTCTCCGAGTACCTCGACGGCGGCAACCTCGAGACCCACATCCGACTGCGCGGCGCGATCCCCGCCGACGAGGCCCTCGGGATCCTCGAGGCCATCAGCAGCGCGCTCGCCGAAGCGCACGAGCACGGGATCATCCATCGCGACATCAAGCCCTCGAACATCCTCTTCGCGCGCGTGCGCGGCGCGCTCGTGCCGAAGCTCGCGGACTTCGGGATCGCGCACAGCGACATCAAGAAGAAGCAGCGCGAGGGCGCTCCCAGCACGTTCGACGGGATCGAGTCCGTGAGCACCGTTGCCCTATTTTCCCCGCGCTGGGCCGCTCCCGAGCAGCTGTGCGGCTCACCCGAAGGTCCGCGTACCGACGTCTACGCGCTCGGTCTCCTCGCGGTGTTCATGCTCACGGGCCGCGTCATCTTCGGCGACGAGGACGTGCGGCTCACGTTCAACGATCGCGTGCGCGGCGACGCCCTCGTGAGCACACGGCTCGCGCAGATCGGTCTCGCCGGCGACGTCGGGCGCGTGCTCTCGCACTCGATGATCGCGCGCGCCGACGACCGCATCGCGACGGCGCCCGAGCTCTTCGAGAACCTGCGCGAGGCGCTCAAGGTCCGCCCGCCCAGCAGCATCGCCCCGTTCCCGGTCGAGCCGAGCGCCCAGCAGCTCCAGCAGATGCATCAGCAGCATCACCATCACCAGCCGCAGGTGCAGCACCAGCTCCCCGCGCCGCCGCAGCCGGTGGCGCTGGCGCTCGAGGTCGAAGCTTCGGGGAGCATGGGCGCGCCGCAGGTGCAGCCTGCGCCGGAGCGCGTGACGCAGTACGGCGAGCGACGCGTTCGCTTCGTGCAGGTCCACGAGAAGCTCGACCTCTCCTTCGTCGACATGGAGGGCGGCCACGTGCGCGTGCGCGTGACGATCCTCCCGGGTGCTGCCGGCGCGCAGCAGAAGCTCAATGTGAAGGGCCTCACGTGCTTCGTCGCACGACGTGGGCAGAGGCCCACGCCCGCCCTGACCGTCACTAGCGACGGTTCGGCGGATCTCGTGTCCTCGACGCGCGTGACGCTCGGCGAGCTGACGTGGTCTTTCGGACAGGCGACCCCCGAGGGCCGCGTCTTTGTCGTGGACGGAAGGCAGCTTCTGGTACCCTATTCAGAGGGCCAATTGGCAATCGCCCTCTTGTTGAGCCCGGGAAATGACCTCGTGGTCATGTGCCGACGCTAGCCGGCGCCTTCGGGTTCGTCGGGTTCGTGGGCTCGACTTGCTGAGACGCTGGGGAAAGGACGCTGTGTGACGCAGAGGGAATCGCCGCCCAGACTGCAGGGCATCGACGACGACGAAGACGAGGAGAAGACCTCCGTCGGCGCCGCTCCCGATCCGGAAGCGGTCCGTGCTGCCTCGCACTCACCTCTGTCCCCGCACGCGCCGCCGCCGCGCGTGAGCTACGGGAAGTTCAACACGCCGACGGCGTTCACTCCGCACCAGGGACATCAGGTTTCACCGCAACCTGCGGCCGGTCAGCCGCAGGAGCACCGCTCGTCCGCGGCGATGGCCGCAGCGCGCGCAGCACCGTCTGGTCAGCCGGGGGGGCCGCCGGACTCGGGTCCGCCGAAGTCGCAATCGATGGCGCGTCCGCCGACGGGCTCGAACGCGCCCCAGCCACTGAACGCACCGAACGCACCGAACGCACGCCTCGGTCACACCTCGCAGATGATGCCATCCGACCGCGGGTCGTCGGGACCGCAGCCCCTCACGCCTCCGCCGCAATCCATGCAGGGCCCGCCGCAAGGTCTGGGGCAGTCGGGGCAGTCAGGGCTCATGCCCTTCGCGAGCCCGCAGCCGCTCGGCGGCCAGCAGCAGCCGAACGTGCATCGCAACGATCTCTCGTTTGCCGGCGCCTCCTCCGATCCGCGTCTCGGCGGCAACACGCTCGGTGGTCTCGGCCAGAACCAGCCGCTGCCGGGCACCGGTGCGATGGTGCCGATGGGGCAGCCGGGTAGCGGCGCGCCTGGGTCTCCTGGTCTCG
>JAYTZB010000199.1:0-4632 GCA_043742085.1 Polyangiaceae bacterium | reverse complement strand
GCCACGCTCTTCACGCGCCGCGACGAGGTCGAGGAGCAGTGGGCGTACATCGACAACGTCTTCGATGCGTGGCGCGCCGAGGCCAACGCCCCTCCCCCGCTCTATCCTGCGGGCACGTGGGGTCCCGAGCAAGCCGACGATCTCCTCGCTCGCGACGGGCGGCGCTGGAGGAGGCCGTGACCACGGGCACGCTGATCGGGCGCCTCGAGAAGGAGCTGCGCGATCTGTGGGTGCAGCCCGAGGACCCCAGCGCGCTGCCGAAGTCGCGCGTGTGCACCATGAACCTCGAGGTCGTCGCAAGCTCGCACGAGCTGCTCGAGCGCTACACGCCGGTCATCGACGAGGTCACCGCGAGCATCCCGTCGCGCGTGATCCTCGCGTCGATCGAGCCCGACGCCCCCGGCGACGAGATCACGGGGAGCGCGACCGCCGTTTGCTCCATCGAGGGGGGCCGCAACATCTGCTCCGAGCGCATCACGCTGAAGGCGACCGGCAACGCGTGCGCGCGCTCCGCCAGCGCCATCGAGGCGTTCCTCGTTCCCGAGATCCCGACCGCGCTCGTGTGGCTCGGCCGCGTGCACGTCGACGATCCCGTCTTCGAGGATCTCGCCAACGACGCGCATCGCATCATCCTCGACAGCATGTACACGTCGCTCGCTTCGCTGCTCAACGTGGTGTCGTGGGCACGCACACAGGCCAACGCGCCCGAGATCTCCGACATGGCGTGGACGCGCCTCGCCTCCTGGCAAGAGATGACCGCGCGCTTCTTCGACCATCCCGAGACGCGACACCTCGCGTCGAACATCACCAAGATCACGCTGAAGCAAGGCTCGGAGCCCGGGGCACGTCTCGGCCCCGAGCCCGCGCTCCTGCTCGGCTGGCTCGCGACGCGGCTCGACTGGAAGACGTCGCGCCTCGGCGGCAAGACGCGCTTCAAGCGCCCCGACGGCGGCACGGTGTCGATCGAGCTGGGCGCCGTCCCGCTCCCCAAGGGCGTCGCTCCGCAGACGCTCGCCCTCGTCGCCATCGAGGCCGAGCACGACGGCAAGAAGCTCACCGGATCCATCGAGCGCGAGCTGGGAAGCGGTCTCGGGAGCGGCCAAGAGGACACGACCGCCGATGCCGACGTGATGCTGTGGAGGCAGACGACGACCGGTCTCCCCTCGCTCGAGCAGCGCGTGCGTCTCGGCACGAACAAGGCTGCCAAGTGGCTGGAGCGCACGCTCCATCGCCCGAAGCACGATCCCGCGTTCAACGAGTCGGTGGCGTTCGCAGAGCAACTCGTCGAGGACGGCCTCACCGTCTAGCACCCGGCGCTCGCTCGCCGCATCTGTCTGGAGGCAATCGTTGGTCACCAAGGTCGTTCCCGGTCTTCTCATCGCAACCCCTGACGCCGCACAAGCTGCCGTCGAGTGCTGCGCGCGCCTCGTGAAAGCCATCCAGGAGGCCATCCGCGATCGCGGGACCGCCGCCATCGCGCTCTCCGGCGGCAGCTCGCCGCTCGATGCCTATCGCTTGCTCGCCAAGCAGACGATCGACTGGAACAAGGTGCACGTGTACTGGGTCGACGAACGCGCGGTGCCGCCGACCCACGAACGAAGCAACTACGGTCAGGCAAAGAAGGCGCTCCTCGACCCCGCGCAGATCCCCGAATCGAACATCCACCGCATGCGCGGCGAGGCCTCCGACCTCGGCATCGCGGCGATGGACTACGAGGCCGAGCTGCGCGACACGGTGAAGAACAAGCTCGGCGGACTGCCCAGCCTCGATCTCCTCGTCATGGGCATCGGCGACGACGGGCACACCGCCTCGCTCTTTCCCGGCGAGCGCACCATGCACGTGACCGACAAGCTGGTCGCCGCGGTCCCCGCCAAGGCCGATCGCGAAGCCCGTCTCACACTCACCGCACCGGTGCTCGAGAACGCGAGGTCGAGCGTGGTCCTCGTACTCGGCAAGCCCAAGCATCCCGCGCTCGAGCGGATCTGGGCGACGAGCGGCGACATCGACCAGACGCCCGCGCGGGTGATCCGCAGTTTTCGCGGGTCGATCTGCTGGGTGATTGACCGGGCTGCGGGCGGTATGGGCTAGCGGGTCGGCGCCCGCCCGGCCGAGCCGCCTACACGCCCCCTCAACGCCAACGCGCCGCACGCGGAATCTTCCGCGCGCCGCGCGTGTCGCGATAACGTTTAACGTAATGCGCAAATGGCTTGTCGGCGGATTCCTTGGTGCAGCGACGGCGATGGGAGCGGCATGCGGCGGTAGCGGTGGTGACTCGACGTTCGTCCCGCCCAATCCCGACGACGAAGCAGGGATCATCACGCCGCCGCCAGGCAACTTCGGCGAGAAGCCCGAAGCGAGCACCGAGGACGCGACCGTCGTCGACGCCATGATCGACTGCGACGCCACTCCGGGCGCCTGTCTTCCGCCCGCGGTCTGCGGTGACAAGAAGGCCGGCATCGGCGAGAGCTGCGACGACGGCAACACCACCGCCGGTGACGGCTGCTCGCCGACCTGCCAGATCGAAGCGCCGTACTGGGCGTGCTCGTTCGGCGTCGCCTGCATCGACGTCCGTGACTGCGCCGCCATCGCCGACGCCGGTGGTGACGGCGGATGCGTGATCCCTCCGAAGGCTGCCGTCTGCGGCGACGGCTTCATCGATCCGGGCGAGGCCTGCGACGACAGCAACACGATGGGCGGCGACGGGTGCGCGCTCGACTGCAAGGCCATCGAAGCGAACTTCGTATGCCCGACGCCGGGCGCGAAGTGCGTGTCGACGATGATCTGCGGTGACGGCATCCTGCAGGGCACCGAGCAGTGCGACGACGGCAACACCGACGTGCCTCCCAAGGCGGTCGATGGTTGCACGGCGACCTGCACGCTCGTTCCGGGCTGGGTCTGTCCCCTCCCCGGTGCCGCCTGCAGCGCCGCGAAGTGCGGCGACGGCCTCAAGGCCGGCAGCGAAGAGTGCGATGACGTCGTCGGCGTGCCCGTCGACGGCGACGGCTGCAGCGCCACGTGCCGCCTGCAGACGACGACCGTGACCGTCGCCCCGACGACGATGACCTCCGGCAGCACCACCATCGTGAACTGGGACTGCCCGACTCCGGGCGTCGCGTGTGCGAAGACCACGTGCGGCGCCGCCAACGGCGCGAACCCGCCGATCGTCGAGGGCACCGAGCAGTGCGACGACGGCAACGACAAGGCGTTCGACGGCTGCTCGCCGGACTGCCAGTTCGAGCCGCTCTGCCCGAACGGAAAATGCGTCGCCAAGTGCGGTGACGGGCTGCTCTTCGACTTCGACGGCAACGGCGACGGCAAGAACGACGAGGAGTGCGACGACGGCAACACCCGCCCCGGCGACGGCTGCGACGCAAGCTGCAAGGTCGAGCCGGGCTACAACTGCACGGCCACCATCGCCGCCGATCCGCCGTACCTCGATCTGCCGGTGGCGTTCCGCGACTTCAAGTACTACGCGGCCGCGGATGCGCTCAGCCACCCCGACTACGAGCGCTACGGCTGCCCGAACCCGAGCCTCGGTCTCACGACCGCCGCGCTCGATCCGGTGACGCGGGTGCCGGTCTTCGCGAAGAGCGCAGGCAACGCCGGCTGCGGCACGCAGCTGACGAGCGCGCTCGATTTCACCGACTGGTACCAGGACATCAACATCGGCGCGAACGCGACTCCGCGCGGCATACGCATCAACGACACGGCCCTGCGCCTCGTGCAGATCGGCACCTCGTACGTCTTCGACAGCGCGAAGGACGAGCCGTACAAGACACGCGGTGCGTTCTTCCCGATCGACGGCAAGGGCTGGGGCAACCAGGGCAACGCTCACAACTTCTCGTTCAGCACCGAGCTCCGTTACTGGTTCACCTACGACGCCGCCAAGACGCCGACGCTCGACTTCAGCGGCGACGACGACGTGTGGGTGTTCGTGAACGGCAAGCTCGCGCTCGATCTGGGCGGCCTGCATCCGCCGGCCACCGGCTCGTTCGTGCTCGACGCAGCCAAGGCGACGGCTCTGGGCCTCGTGGACAAGAACCTCTACGAGGTGGCGCTCTTCCACGCCGAGCGACACACGTCGGGATCGAACTTCAAGCTGACCCTCAACGGCTTCGTGAAGAAGCGCTCGACGTGCACCGAGGTCTGCGGAGACAACATCAAGACGCCGTCCGAGCAGTGCGACCGAGGCGCCGCGAACACCGACTCGGGCGCCTATCTGTCGTGCCACAAGAACTGCACGCTCGGCCCGTACTGCGGGGACAAGGCCACGACGACGCCTCCCGAGGAGTGCGACGACGGAACGAACCTCACGTCGTACACGGCGGTGCAGTCGTCGACGTGCGGACCGAGCTGCAAGAAGCCGGCGTACTGCGGAGACGCCATCGTGCAGGGAACGTTCGGCGAGGCCTGCGACAACGGCACGGCGATGAACACCGGCGCCTACGGCAAGTGCAAGGCCGACTGCACGCTCGGACCGCGCTGCGGCGACTCCGTCACGCAGGCGGCGTCGGGCGAGGCCTGTGACAACGGCTTCAACCTCACCGACTACCTCAAGCACCCCGCGGTGACCGACTGCGCGCCCGGATGCAAGAAGCCGAGGCAGTGCGGTGATGGCGTCCTCGATTTCCC
>JAYTZB010000198.1:0-5341 GCA_043742085.1 Polyangiaceae bacterium | reverse complement strand
GCCGTGAAGCGGCCGCGCATCGCGTCGACCAGAACATCGTCCGGGATGAGATGCGACGCAGCCTCGGGGTGGCGCGCCTTCCAGCGCTCGAGGCCCTCGAGCGCGTCCTTCTTCAGCGCCGCCTTCGCCACGATGATCAGCGGCGCCTTCGGACGTGGCAGCTTCGAGCGCGACGGGCTCGCGGCCTTCGCCGCCGCCTTGCCCGGTGCGTCCTTCGCGCGTGACGGGGCCACGCGCGCCGGCTCGTTCGCGCCCTTCGCATAGTGCGGAGGCCACGGTGCGTCGCCCTGACCCTCGCGCTCGTGACGCGCCGAGATCTCGAGCAGCGTCGCCAGTGAGCCTGGCGCGTCGTCGATCGCGGCGTGCGCGTCGCCGTGCTTCGCGAACATCACCGGCACTGTCTTCAACGTGAAGTCGGCGGGGTCGCACACCGCCAGGTCCGCCCACGTCACGGGCATCGACACGCGTGCGTCGGGCAGCGGCCGCACCGAATAGGCGCTCGCGACGGTGCGGTCCTTCGCGTTCTGGTTGTAGTCGAGGAAGACGCCGTGGCGCTCCTCTTTCCACCACTTGCTCGTCGCGAGCTTCGGCGCACGTGCTTCGACCTCGCGCGCAACGGCCAGCGCCGCACGCCGCACCTCGTCGAAGCCCCAGTCCTTCGCGATGCGCGCGTAGACGTGGATCCCGCGGGAGCCGCTCGTCTTCGGCCAGCCGACGAGGCCGACCTCCTCGAGCACGTCACGCGTCACCATCGCGACGTCGCGGATCTGCGCCCACCCGATGCCGGGCTGCGGGTCGAGATCGATCCGCAGCTCGTCGGGGTGCGGGAGGTCGTCGGCACGCACCGGGTGCGGGTTGAGGTCGACGCACCCGAGGTTGATGATCCACGCGAGCTGCGCGGCGTCGCGCACCACGATCTCGTCGGCGGTGCGACCCGAAGGGAAGGCGAGGGTGACCGTCTCGATCCACTCCGGCCGCGACGTCGGCGCGCGCTTCTGGAAGAACGGTGGCTCGTCGATGCCGTCGACGTAGCGCTTGAGCGCCATCGGCCGCCGCGCCACGCCGCGTAGCGCGCCGTCGGCGACCGCCATGTAATAGAGGACGAGATCGAGCTTCGTGTATCCCGCTTGGGGAAAATAGACCTTTTGCGGGTTCGTGACCGTGACCTCGCGCCCGGCGATCTGGAAGACCTCCTTCTTCGAAGCCATCGCTCACATGCTCCGCCGGTGGAATGCCGGCCCGTCGGCGCGTGACAGGTTCAGCGCGGTGTTGACGAGCGCGACGTGCGAGAGCGCCTGCGGGAAGTTGCCGAGCATTCGCTTTCCGACTGGATCGTACTCCTCGGACAGGAGACCGAGGTCGTTGCTGAGACCGATGAGCCGCTCGAAGAGAGCGCGCGCGTCGTCGAGGCGCCCGAGCAGCACGAGGGCGTCGGCGAGCCAGAACGAGCACGCGAGGAAGACGCCTTCTCCGGGAGGGAGGCCGTCGACGTTGGCTACCGGGACGTAACGTTGCACGAAGCCGTCCGGCATCAGGATCCGCTCCACAGCGGCGACCGTTCCCACGAGGCGCGGGTCGTCGAGCGGAAGGAATCCGACCAGCACCATCATCAGCGCGCTCGCGTCGATCTCGGTCGCTCCGTAGTACTGCACGAAGCAGTTGATCGTCGCGTCGAACCCGTTCGTGCAGATGTCGGCGTGAATGGCGTCGCGAACGGCACGCCAGCGCTCGAGCGGTCCTTCGAGACCCCACTTCTCGATCGATTTCACCGCGCGATCGAAGGCGAGCCAGCACATCATCTTGGAGTGGACGAAGTGCCGCGGCGGTCCGCGCACCTCCCAGATCCCCGAGTCTGGCCGCGTCCAGGCGGTCTCGAGATGCGTGACGAGCGCGCGCTGGAACGCCCAGTCGGCGTCGGTGTTGGTGAGCCCCGACTCGGCGCAGAGATGCAGCGTGTCCATGAGCTCGCCGTACACGTCGAGCTGCACCTGCTCCGAGGCCTTGTTGCCGATGCGAACCGGACGACTGCGCTCGTAGCCCTCGAGCCAGCCGAGCTCGACCTCCACCAGGCGTCGCTCACCGGCGATGCCGTAGAGGATCTGGAGCTGCGAAGGCGCGCCCGCCGCCGCGCGCAGGAGCCAGTTGCGCCACGCGCGCGCCTCCTCGGTGTAGCCCGCGCTCAGCATCGCGTAGAGGGTCAGCGTGGCGTCGCGCACCCAGCAGTAGCGATAGTCCCAGTTGCGCACGCTGCCGATCCACTCCGGGAGCGAGGTGGTGGGCGCGGCGACCATGCCGCCCGTCGGCGCGTAGGTCAGCGCCTTCAGCGTGATGAGCGAGCGCATCACGACGGCGGCGTACGGTCCGTCGACCTTCGCGCGCGCCGTCCACTCCGCCCAGAAATCGTCGCAGAGCGTCAGCGCCTTCTCGGGCTCCACCGGCGGGATGTGCTCGAGGTTCGACGGCGACCAGTCGAAGACGAACGGCACCCGCTGTCCGGCGACGACCGTGAACTCGGAGACGGTGCGGAGGTCCTCGCCGTGAAGCGGCGCAGCGGGCGTCGACGTGAGCCGGAAACGGTCGGGGCCGGCGATGGCCTCGATGCCGTTCGGCACGGCGCGCACCCACGGGACGGAGGCGCCGTAGCCGGGTCGCAGCACCAGCTCGAGGCGCATGCGGACCTCACCGGTGAGGCCCACCACGATGCGCACCATGTCGGGGACGGGATCGCCGATGGCCATGAAGTCGATGAGGACGATGGTGCCCTCGTCGGTGGCGATCTCGGTCTCGAGGGTTAGCGAGCCGTTGCGGTACGCGCGCCGCACGCTACGAACGCGCGCGACGGGCGCGATCCGCCAGAAGCCGTTCTCCTCCGTGCCGATGAGGGCCGCGAAGCAAGCGTCCGAGTCGAAGCGCGGGAAACAGAGCCAGTCGATGGACCCCGACAGCGAGACGAGCGCTGCGCTCTGGCAGTCGCCGAGCAGGGCGTAGTCTTCGATGCGCGAAGGCATGCGTGCGTCCGGTCAATCGATGGGCTCGAGCTGATCGAGCTCGAACGTGTACGTGGCGGCGGCCGCGTCGTACTTCGCCGTCATGCGGCGCGGGTAGAGCGTGTGCTCGCCGCCTGCGGACGCCGGCTTGCCGATGGGCAGCGTGAACGTCTCCTTCGCGAGGAGCTTTGCCTTGCTGATCATGGGCTCGATGAAGCTCACCTTCGTGGCCCAGAAGCCCATGATGATCGAGCCCGTCCACACGGTGCCCTTGTCGGCCTTCGGCCACGAGTGCATGCCCATCGCGTTGACGCACAGCTCGGGCGCGCCGTACCCCGTGGGGAGCGCGCTCGCCGGAGGCATGCGCTTGTCGGCCTTGCAGTCGATGGCGTCGACCTCGGCGACCGTGCCGCGCTGGAAGTGCATGTCGAAGTGCGGCTCGCCGTACGGGTCGGGACCGTGTCCTGCGGTGAGCCAGTTGACGCGGACGTGATCGAGGATCGTCTGATCGCGCGCGACCTGCGGCATCTCGAGGACGAGATCGTCCTGGAACGGCGCGCCGGCGGGCGCAGCGGCGAAGGCCTTCACCGGCACCGTGTAGCCGACGCTCACGACCACGCCGGTCTCGTCGTCCACGTACGCGTAGCTCGAGGCCTTGCTGCCGAAGAGGACGGCGCTCTTTCCTTCGACGCGCGATGTCGGCCGCTCGGCCGGCGCGGCGTCGTCGCTGCCGGCGTCGGGAGACGCCGCGTCGACAGCCGCCGGAGCCTCCCGCACGATGGTGGTGGAGGTGCAGGCGGGCGCGGCCAGCAGCGTGACCCCGGTGAGCGCCGCGAGCGCGAGGACCAGCGGGGTAGGAGCGGAGCGATTCATCATGGACCTCGCGAAGCCGACGGCGCGGGCTGCGCGTCTGCCGCAGGAGCGCAGCAGCGGAAGCCCGTGGAGTAGTCGTGATAGTCGTGCGCGTGCGCGACCGTGCGGTAGTTGCAGCCGTCGCCGTTGAGCGTGGTGTCGAGGTAGTAGCCGCCGGCAAAGGTGCCGTGGACGGTCTTCGGATCGGTGGCGACCCACTCGTGCAGGTTGCCGACCATGTCGAACACGCCGAAGCCGTTGACGCACTCGTCGTGCTCTCCGGTCTTCGCGAGCGCGCCGTCGACCTGGCCGAGGCCGGGATCGTTGAGGCGGGCCCACACGCCGGGATCGACGTTCGACGGGCGCTTGCTGTCTGCGCCTCTCTTTCCCGCATGGCGCGGGAGCTTCTTCGCCCCCGGCTTGGCGCCGGGACGGCTCGCGGTGGTCGACTTCGCGCCGGTTGCGCGCGGACGCGTGGACTGCGCGGCGCGGCCCTTGGTGGTGTGCGCGCGCTTCCCCGATCCCGCGGAGGCGGCGGACGCGACGGGCGCAGCCGCGGGCGCGTACGGCGTGGAGGCTGCGACGGCCTTCGCGCCGAACACCGCGATCACCGCGCTCTTGCCGGTGTCGTGACAGGCGCCGGGACGTCGCGCATCGCCATAAGGGAACGTGGTGTGGCTCGGTCCCATGCAGGCCGTCTTCCACTCGTCCATGGTGCAGAGCCGCTTGCTCGATGCGGCGCACGCGTCCTGCGCTTGCACCTCGCTGACGTACCCCTGCGGAAACGCATGCGGCTTGCTGATCGCGCGCACGTCATGCCCGTCGACCGGGAGGTAATGAGGAAACGGACGCTCGGTGCCGTCGGCGAGCACCTCGACCAGCGAGGCCTCGTATTTGTCGACGCAGAAGCGGCGCGGCGATGCGGACGAAGGCGCCGCCAGCTCGACGAGCGCCATGTCGGCCGGGCAGTGGCCGGCGAGCTCGCTCTCGGCGGTCCCGTCATCGCGATCGGCGCGCTCGGAGCCGGCGGCCGTGCCGTCCTCGGGATCAGCGGCGGCCTCGGCAGCGGCGGCATCGGCATCGGCGGTGGCGGCGATGCCCGGCAGCGGGCCGGGGGCCGCGGCGGGCCGGGGAGACGTCGCGCATGCCGTACCCAGCACGGCGATCGCGGTCGCCATGAAAGCGGCGACTTTCGGCGCTTTTTGCTCCCAACCCCGAGCCATCGAGGGGGTGTAACCGAGGACCGCTCGAGGCGCTACTCCTCAGGTACGTCGGGCACCTCAGGTGCCGCCGGAACGGCTTCCGGGACGGATGGCGGAGGCCGGGCGCTCGGCCCACGAGAGGTCTTTCGGCACCGGGTCCTCGCCGCGCAGGAACGCCTCGACCAGCTCGAGGCCGTCGGTGCCCCAGAAGATCTCGCCGTCGACGAGCACCGTCGGCACCCCGAAGACTCCCTGCGCGACCGCCTGCGCCGTCGCCGCGCGCAGCCGCTCCTTGGCCTC